>DATGZW010000312.1:0-13713 GCA_035297005.1 Patescibacteria group bacterium | reverse complement strand
AAGCCGGTGGCCCCCGCCGCCAAGCCGTCGCCGTCGCACCAGCCGGCCAAGGCTCCGGCCAAGTCGATGACCGCGCAGGCGCATATCGCCGCCAAGCCGGTCGCCGTCGCCAAAGCCAAGACTGCCGACAAGCCCACCGCCATCGCCCTGGCCAAACCCGCCCCGGCGCCCAAAGCGGCGAGCACGCCCAACTATCCGTCTTATCCCAGCTATCCCAGCCCGCCTCAGCCCAGCGCGCCGACGCCCGTGGTCACCACCACCGCGAACGTCATGGTCATCAAGTCGCCGGCCTTGGCAGAGCCCGAGATGGCCAGCACGAGGGCAAGGCCATGACCTACCGCCCGGCATTCTACCCCGGCGAAGACGCGCAGAACCCCGGTTCGCTGCATCTGAACGGCGTCAGCAACCGCGCCCTGGAAACCGGCCGCACCCGCTTGATCGTCACCGGGGCGATGTTCGTTCTGGCCTTCAGCGTGATCGCCGTCCGCATGGTCGATGTGACCGTGGTCAAGGGCGTGTCGGGCCATGCCCACGCCCCCAAGGTCGCCGAAATGGCCTTCGAGCGCGCCGACGTGGTCGACCGCAACGGCGTGTTGCTGGCCACCAGCCTGCCCTTCGTGTCGCTGTATGCGCGCCCCCGCGAAATCCGCCAGCCGGCCGAGGCCGCGCGCCGTATCGCCGCCGTCATCCCCGAGTTGAACGTCACCGAATTGCAGACCAAGCTGCAAGGCGAACGTTCCTACATCTATCTGCGCCGCAACCTGACGCCGCGCCAGGAATACGACATCAACGCCCTGGGCATTCCCGGCCTGCACTTCGAAAAGGGCGAGAAGCGCGTCTATCCGCAAGGCGAGCTGGCGGCCCATGTGGTCGGCCTGACCGACCTGGACGGCAAGGGCATCGCCGGCATCGAAAAGACCTTCGAGAACGAGCTGAAAAGCCGCCGCGACCCGCTGAAGCTGTCGATCGACATCCGCATGCAGACGGTGTTGCGCAACGAACTGGCCCGCACCATGGGCGAGTTCCACGCCATCGGCGCCACCGGCATGATCATGGACGTGCGTACCGGCGAATTGGTCGCCATGGTGTCGCTGCCCGACTTCAACCCCAACAACATGAGCACGGCGACCCCCGACGCGATGTTCAACCGCGCCACCTTGGGCGTCTACGAGATGGGCAGCACGTTCAAGCTGTTCAACACCGCCGCCGTGCTCGACAACGGCATCGCCAACGTCAACAGCACCTTCGACGCCACCCACCCGATCAAGATCGCCAAGTTCTCGATCACCGACTACCACCCGGAAAACCGCTGGATCTCGGTGTCCGAGATCCTCAAGGTGTCGTCGAACATCGGCTCGGCCAAGATGGCCATGGCCATGGGCACCGACACTCAGCGGGCCTTCCTGACCCGCATGGGGCTGACCCGCCCGACCGCGATCGAACTGCCCGAAATCGGCACGCCGATGGTCCCCAACCCATGGCGCGAAATCAACACCATGACCATCTCGTACGGCCACGGCATGGCGGTCACGCCGCTGCACATGGTCGATGGCGTCAGCGCCCTGGTCAATGGCGGGCAGCTGCATCCGCCCACCCTGCTGATGCGCAATCCCGGCGATCCGGTGCCGGCCCAACAGGTCATCAAGCCCGAAACATCGCGCGAAATGCGGGACTTGATGCGCATGGTGGTGACCGAGGGAACCGGCGGCAAGGCCGACGTGCCTGGCTACGAAGTGGGCGGCAAAACCGGCACCGCCGAAAAGAACGGCGCTGGCGGCTACCGGCACAAATCGTTGCTGTCATCCTTTATCGCGACCTTCCCGGTATCCGATCCGAGGTATGTCGTTCTGGCCATGATCGACGAGCCCCAAGGGAACAAAGAAAGCTTCGGATTCGCCACCGCCGGCTGGACCGCCGCGCCGGTGGTCGGCCGCGTCATCGCCCAGATGGGGCCGATGATGGGCATGGCCCCCAGCGCCATCCCGGAACCCTCCGCCAGGGACAAAGCCCATTTGGCGCATGACGTGGTCGCCAAGGGCTCGCACGACGACAAGGGGGTGACCTTTGCCGAAGCTGAGTGACATCCTCGCCCCGGTGCTGCCGCGCGATCCCGAGATCGTCGGCCTGACCGCCGATTCCCGCGCCGTGCGTCCGGGCGATTTGTTCGCCGCCCTGCCCGGAGCCAAGGTCGATGGCCGCGCCTATATCGCCGACGCCATCCGCTTGGGCGCCGTTGCCATCCTGGCGCCCACCGGCACCACGCTGGACACCGGCGACGTCGCGCTGATCACCGACGACGAGCCGCGCCGCCGCTTCGCCCAAATGGCTGCCCGCTTCTATGGCCGTCAGCCCACCGTCATGGCCGCCGTCACCGGCACCAACGGCAAAACCTCGGTGGCCAATTTCCTGCGCCAGATCTGGACCCGGCTGGGCCATCCGGCGGCCAGCCTGGGCACCATCGGGCTGCATGCGCCGAACCGCATCGAAAAAGGGTCGCTGACCACCCCCGACCCGGTATCGCTGCACAAGACTCTGGCCGAGCTGGCTCAGGCCGGCGTCACCCATGCCGCCTTCGAGGCCTCCAGCCACGGCCTGTCGCAGTTCCGCCTCGACGGCGTGCTGGTCGCCGCCGCCGCCTTCACCAACCTGACCCGCGACCACCTGGACTATCACGGCGACATGGACGGCTATTGGTCGGCCAAATGCCGCCTGTTCGCCGAGGTCATGGGGCCGCGCGGCACCGCCGTCATCAATGCCGATTCACCACTGGCCTGCCAGTTGGCCGAGTTGTGCCGCCAGCGCGGCCAGCGGGTGCTGACCTATGGTCACGCCGCCGGCTCCGACATCCACATCCTACGCGCCATTCCCGCCGCCCATGGACAGGATCTTGAACTGGCCGTGTTGGGTCAGGCCCATCAACTACATCTGCCGCTCGCCGGAGATTTCCAGGCTTCCAACGCCGCCTGCGCGCTGGGTTTGGCGCTGGCCACCGGGGCCGAGCAGACCGCCGCAATCGACGCGTTGAGCCATCTCGAAGGCGTGCCTGGCCGTCTGCAAAAGGTCGCCGCCACCACCGCCGGGGCCGCGATCTATGTCGATTACGCCCACACCCCCGACGCCCTGGAGACGGTGCTGAAGGCGTTGCGCCCGCATGCCAGCGGCAAACTGATGGTGGTGTTCGGCTGCGGCGGTGACCGCGATGCCGGCAAGCGCCCGCAGATGGGCCTCGTCGCCGCCGAACTGGCCGATACCGTCATCGTCACCGACGACAACCCGCGCTCGGAAGACCCGGCGAAAATTCGCGCCCAAATCCTGGCCGCCTGCCCCAACGCCCGCGAGATCGGCGACCGCCGCCAAGCCATCCTGACCGCCGTGCTGGGTTTGCAGGCCGGCGACGTGCTGGTGCTGGCCGGCAAGGGTCACGAAACCGGCCAAATCGTCAAATCCACGGTGTTGCCTTTCGACGATGCCGAGGAAGCCCGCCGCGCCGTGGAGGAGTCGCTATGAGCGCCGCCTTATGGACCTCCGCCGAAGCCCTCGCCGCCACCAGCGGACGCGCGCTCGGCCCCGCCTGGGAGGCGCGGGGCGTCTGCATCGACAGCCGTTCGGTCGCCAAAGGCGATCTGTTCGTCGCCCTTGCCGGTCCCAACCATGACGGCCATGCCTTCGTGGCCGGAGCCCTGCGCGACGGCGCCGCCGCCGCCCTGGTCCATAGCATCCCCGACGGCCTGCCCGCCGACGCGCCGCTGTTGGTGGTCAACGATACATTGGACGGCCTGCGCGCCCTCGCCGCCGCTGCCCGCGCCCGCTCGACGGCGCGCATCATCGGCGTCACCGGCAGCGTCGGCAAAACCAGCAGCAAGGAAATGCTGAAGCTGGTGCTGGATGCCGCCGGCCCCACCCATGCCAGCGTCGGCAGCTTCAACAATCACTGGGGCGTGCCGCTGTCCCTGGCCCGGCTGCCGCGCGACGCGCAATTCGCCGTGTTCGAGCTGGGCATGAACCATCCCGGCGAAATCACCCCGCTGACCACTCTGGTCCGCCCGCATGTCGCCGTGGTCACCTCGGTTGAAGCGGTGCATATGGAATTCTTCGCCTCGACCGCCGAGATCGCCGCCGCCAAGGCCGAGATCTTCGCCGGTGTCGAGGCTGGCGGCACCGCCATACTGCCGCGCGACAATCCCCATTACCGCTTTCTGCGCGATGCCGCAAAAGCCGCCGGGATCAAGCGCATCAGCGGCTTCGGCAGCCATATCGAGGCAACCGCCCGCCTGCTCGACTTCGCCGTCGATCCCGACGCCACGGTGGTCTTCGCCTTGATCGGCGAAGAGGCCCTCAGCTATCGCGTCGGCGTTCCCGGCCAGCAATGGGCGTCGAACAGTCTGGCCGTGCTATTGGCTGCGCAAGCTGCCGGAGTGCCGCTGCCCCTCGCCGCCCACGCCTTGGCCGGCATGTCGGCCCCCAAGGGACGCGGCCAGCGCAAGCATCTGGCTTGGACCGACGGCGCCATCGAGGTCATCGACGAATCCTATAACGCCAGCCCCGTATCGATGCGCGCCGCCCTGGCCACCCTGGCCGCCGCCAAGCCGCCGCGCGGAGCCCGCCGTATCGCCGTTCTTGGCGACATGCTGGAACTGGGCGAGGCCTCGGCATCGCTGCATGCCGGCCTTGCGCCATCGGTGGTGGAGCGCGGCATCGATCTGGTATTCACTGCTGGCCCTCTCATGCAGTCGCTGCACGACGCCCTGCCCCCCGCCAAGCGCGGCGGGCATGCGGCGGATGCCGACGCGGCGGCGGCACAAGTGACGGCGGCGGTGAAAGCCGGCGACGTTTTGGTCATCAAGGGCTCGGCGGGCAGCCGCATGAGCCGGGTCGTGAAGGCCCTGGACGAACAAGCGGCGGCGCCGGTGGCGTCCGCCAACACCGGCAGATAAGCGGAGGTCGCCGAGACACATGCTCTATAACTTGCTGTTTCCCCTGGCCGATCAGGTGGGCGTTTTCAACCTGTTCAAGTACCTGACCTTCCGCACGGGCGGAGCGGTGTTGACGGCGCTCGTCATTTCCTTCGTCGCCGGTCCGGGGATTATCCGCTGGCTGCGCAAGCGCCAGGGTCACGGCCAGCCGATCCGCACCGACGGGCCGGAAAGCCACCTTTTGACCAAAAAGGGCACGCCCACCATGGGCGGCTTCCTGGTGCTGCTGGCGCTGACCCTATCGACGCTGCTCTGGGCCGATCTGTCCAATCCCTATGTGTGGATCGTCATGCTGGTGACGCTGGGCTATGGCCTGATTGGCTTCGCCGACGACTATCTGAAGGTCACCAAGCGCAACAGCAAGGGACTGTCGGGCCGCATCAAGCTGGTGGCGCAGGTCGCCATCGCCCTGGTCGCCTCGTATTTCATCATGATTCTGGCCCCCGCCCCGCTGGCTCAGGCGCTGGCCGTGCCGTTCTTCAAGACGGTGCTGGTGCAGTTGGGCATGGGCTATCTGTTCATGGCGACCTTCGTCATGGTCGGCGCATCGAACGCCGTCAACCTGACTGACGGACTTGACGGCTTGGCCACCGTGCCGGTGATGATCGCCGCCGGCGTGTTCGCCCTGATTTCCTATCTGGTCGGCCACATGGTGTTCGCCAACTACCTGCAAATCCACCACATCCCGGGTTCGGGCGAACTGGCGGTGTTCTGCGGCGCGCTGGTCGGCGCCGGGCTTGGCTTCCTGTGGTTCAACGCTCCTCCCGCCATGGTGTTCATGGGCGATACCGGCTCGCTGGCCATGGGCGGCGCGCTGGGCGCCATCAGCGTGGTGACCAAGCACGAGATCGTCCTGGCCATCGTCGGCGGGCTGTTCGTGCTGGAAACCGTATCGGTGATCGTCCAGGTGGCGTCCTACAAGATGACCGGCAAGCGGGTGTTCCGCATGGCTCCGCTGCATCATCACTTCGAGAAAAAGGGCTGGGCCGAGCCGACCGTGGTGATCCGCTTCTGGATCATCGCCGGCATCCTGGCCCTGGTCGGTCTCTCGACTCTCAAATTGCGCTGAGGGGAGCCGGTCTATGCCTCTCGTTCCATACCTCCAGGGCAAGACGGTCGCCGTGATGGGCCTCGGCAAGTCGGGGACGTCGGCGGCAACGGTGCTGCAAAATAGCGGCGCCACCGTCTGGGCGTGGGACGACAAGGCCGAGACCCGCGACGCGGCGGCGGCGGCGGGATTGACCATCGTCGATCTGACCACCGCCGATCTGACCGAGGTGGCGCTGGTGCTGTGGAGCCCCGGCATCCCGCACACCCATCCGCAGCCGCACCCCGTCGCCACCCGCGCCCGCGCGCTTGGCAAAAAGCTGGTCTGCGATATCGAGCTTCTGGCCCTGGCCTGCCCGTCGGCGCATTTCATCGGCATTACCGGCACCAACGGCAAATCGACCACCACCACGCTGATCGGCCATATCCTGACCAAAGCCGGGCGCAAGGTCGCCATCGGCGGCAATCTGGGCATTCCTGCGCTGGATCTGCCGCCACTGGGCACCGACGGCACCTATGTGCTGGAGCTGTCGTCCTATCAGTTGGAACTGATCGACCAAGCCGCCTTCGACGTCGCCTTGCTGCTGAACATCACCCCCGACCATCTGGGCCGGCATGGCGGCATGGACGGCTATATCGCCGCCAAGGCCGGTCTGTTCGGTCGGCTGCGTCCGGGCGGCATCGCCGTAATCGGCATCGACGACGCCCCCAGCCGTTCAGTCATCGAGCATCTGCGCAACGCCAGCGGCGAATACGCCATCGCGATTTCGACCGAAACCCAGGTCATGGGCGGCGTCTGCGCCGTCGAAGGCATTCTGGTCGATGACTGCGACGGCCAAGCGACGCCGATTATCAATCTGCGCGGCATCGCCAGCCTGCCGGGCCGCCATAACTGGCAGAACGCCTGCGCCGCCTATGCCGCCGCCCGCGCCTCGGACGTCGATATCGAGGCCATTTGCAAAGGTCTGTCCACCTATCCGGGCCTTGCCCACCGCCAGGAACTGGTCGGCGTGATCGATGGCGTCCGCTATGTCAACGACAGCAAGGCCACCAACGCCGACGCCTGCGAAAAGGCCATGGTCTGCTACGACGATATCTATTGGATCATCGGCGGCCAGCCCAAGGAAGGCGGCATCGCCAGCCTGGACTATCTGTATCCGCGCATCCGCCGCGCCTTCCTGATCGGCGACGCCACCGAGGACTTCGCCGCCAGCCTGCAAGGCAAGGCTCCGTTCGAGCGTTGCGGCACCCTGGACGTCGCCGTCGCCCGCGCCCGCGAAACCGCTGTGGCCGAACGCCGCCCCGGCGCGGTGGTGCTGCTGTCGCCGGCCTGCGCGTCCTGGGACCAGTTCAAAAGCTTCGAGCATCGCGGCGACGTGTTCCGCGCCTTGGTCGCCGCCCTGCCCGGTGAAAGGCGGCCCGCATGATCTCGCTGGGGCGTACCGACACCTCCGTCATCGGCCGCTGGTGGTGGACCGTGGATCGCTGGACCATCGCCGCCGTGTCGATGATCGTCATCATCGGCGTGATGCTGATCATGGCCGCCAGCCCGGCTGTGGCCGAGCGCATCGGCGCTGACCATTTCCACTTCATCCGCCGCCAGTTCGTCTTCCTGCCGCCCGCCATGCTGGTGATCTTCGGCGTGTCGCTGCTGGAACCGCGCGACGTGCGCCGTCTAGCCTGCCTGGGCTTCCTTTGCGCCGTGGGGCTGATGGCGCTGACCCTGGTTTCGGGCCAGGAAATCAAGGGCGCCACCCGCTGGGTCACCATCGCCGGAATCAGCATTCAGCCGTCCGAATTCGTCAAACCAACCTTCGCCGTGGTCGCCGCCTGGATGTTCTCCGAGCAGCGCATGCAAGAGCACTTCCCCGGCAATGCCATCTCGCTCGGCCTGTACATCCTGGTCGCCGGCTTGCTGTTGCTGCAACCCGATGTCGGCATGACCATCGTGGTGTCGTCGGTATGGTTCGTCGAGTTCTTCCTGGCCGGCTTGCCGATCATCTGGGTGCTGCTGTTCATGCTGGTCGGCCTTGGCGGTCTGGTCGGCGCTTATTTCGCCTTCGCCCACGTCGCCAGCCGCATCGACCGCTTCCTCGACCCGTCGGCGGGTGACAGCTATCAGGTGACGACGGCGTTGCAGGCCTTTCATTACGGCGGCTTCTTCGGGCGCGGTCCCGGCGAGGGCCGGGTCAAGGCGGTGCTGCCCGACGCCCATACCGACTTCATCATGGCGGTGGCCGGCGAAGAGTTCGGGCTGGTGCTGTGCCTGCTGGTGGTCGGGTTGTTCGCCTTCGTCGTGCTGCGCGGCTTCGCCCGCATGCTGACCGAAGAGAACCTGTTCATCCTGCTCGCGACCTCGGGGCTTTTGGTGCAGTTCGGCTTGCAGGCGATCATCAATATGGCGTCCACCTTGCATTTGATGCCGACCAAGGGCATGACCCTGCCCTTCATCTCTTATGGCGGCTCGTCGATGGTGGCTTTGGCTTTGGGCATGGGCATGATTTTGGCATTGACGCGCAAGCGCTATGGCCGGGATGGCTGGCAATGAACGCCGTCGCCCCGCAGACCCGCAAACTGATCGTGCTGACCGCCGGCGGCACCGGCGGGCATGTGTTCCCCGCCGAAGCGTTGGCCGCCGAGCTGCTGGATCGCGGCTATGAACTGGCCCTGGTCACCGACCGCCGCGGCCAAGCCTATGGCGGCACGTTGGGACGTTTGACCACCTATCGCATCAGCGCCGGCGGCATTGCCGGGCGCGGTTTGGCCGCCCGCCTGCGCGGCGTCGCCGAATTGGGCGTCGGCTGCCTGCAAGCCCGCCTGCTGCTGCGCCGGCTCAAGCCGGCGGCGGTGATCGGCTTCGGCGGCTATGCCTCGATCCCGGCGATGATGGCGGCGACCTCGGCGGGTTTCGCCACCGCGCTGCATGAACAAAACGCCGTGCTGGGCCGCGCCAACCGCCTGTTGGCGCCGCGCGTCACCCGCATCGCCACCTGCTATGCCGAACTGAGCCACCTCGTCCCCGCCTGGAAAGCCAAGGTGGTGCAGACCGGCATGCCGGTGCGCGTCGCCGTCGCCGCCATGCGCGAACGCGACTATCCGGCCATCACCGATAACGGCCCGGTCAAACTGCTGGTGCTGGGCGGCTCGCAAGGCGCGCGCATCCTGTCCGAGGTGGTGCCCGCCGCCTTGGCCCTGCTGCCCGACCGCCTGCGCGCCCGCGTCGTCATCAGCCAGCAATGCCGCCCCGAGGACATCGACAGCGTGCGCGCCGCCTATGCCGGCACCGGCATCGACGCCACGCTGGAAAGCTTCTTCCACGACGTGCCCGAACGCCTGGCCGACGCGCATCTGGTGATCGCCCGCTCGGGCGCGTCCACGGTGGGCGAACTGACGGCGCTGGGGCGTCCCGCCATTCTTGTGCCATATCCGCATGCCATTGATGACCACCAGACAGCCAACGCCCATGCGGTGGACGAGGTCGGCGGCGGCTGGCTGATCCCGCAAACGGCCTTTTCGCCAGAAACCCTGGCCGCCCGTCTTGAATCGCTTTTTGCCCTTCCCGGCAGCCTGACCAGGGCCGCCGCCTGCGCGCGGACCGCCGGAGTTCCCGACGCCGCGGCCCGCTTGGCGGATCTGGTCGGCAGCCTGATCAAAGTCACAACAGAGGTCGCGCAATGAGGTCTTTGCCTCTTACCATCGGCACCATCCACTTCGTCGGCATCGGCGGCATCGGCATGAGCGGCATCGCCGAGATTCTGCACAATCTTGGCTACAAGGTGCAGGGCTCGGACATCGCCGAGAACGCCAATGTCAAGCGCCTGCGCCGTCTGGGCATGGTCATCCATGTCGGCCATGTCGCCGAGAACCTGGGTGAGTCGCGTGTCGTGGTCATCTCGTCGGCGGTCAAGGCCGACAACCCGGAAGTGGTCGCCGCCCGCGCCCGGCTGATCCCGGTGGTCCGCCGCGCCGAAATGCTGGCCGAGTTGATGCGCCTGAAATGGGCCATCGCCATCGGCGGCACGCATGGTAAGACCACCACCACCTCGCTGATCGCGGCGATGCTGGAAGCCGCCAACCTTGACCCCACCGTCATCAATGGCGGCATCATCAACGCCTATGGCACCAATGCCCGCCTGGGCGCCGGCGAATGGGTGGTGGCCGAGGCCGATGAGTCCGACGGCACCTTCATGAAGCTGCCGGCGACCATCGCCATCGTCACCAACATCGACCCCGAGCATCTGGATTTCTATGGCACCTTCGACAAGGTGCGCGACGCCTTCCGCATCTTCGTCGAGAACATCCCGTTCTATGGCTTCGCCGCCCTGTGCACCGACCACCCGGAAGTGCAGGCGCTGATCCCGCGCGTGCCCGACCGCAAGATCGTCACCTATGGCCTGAACCAGCAAGCCGACGTGCGCGCCACCAACGTCACCATCGACCCCGACGGCGCGCGCTTCGACGTGGTGCTGACCGACCGCGCCAGCGGCGCCGCCCGCACCATCGAAGGCATCGTGCTGCCGATGTACGGCCTGCACAACGTGCAGAATTCGCTGGCCGCCATCGTCGTCGCGCAACAGCTGGGCTTCTCGGACGACGTCATCCGCGCCGCCTTGGCCGGCTTCTCGGGCGTCAAGCGCCGCTTCACCAAGACCGGCGAGGCCGAGGGCGTCACCGTCATCGACGATTACGGTCATCACCCGGTCGAAATCGCCGCCGTGCTGCGCGCCGCCCGCTCGGCCACGCATGGCAACGTCGTCGCCATCGTCCAACCGCACCGCTATTCCCGCCTGCAAAGCCTGTTCGAAGACTTCTGCACCTGCTTCAACGATGCCGACACCGTGCTGGTGGCCGACGTCTATGCGGCGGGCGAGCAGCCCATCGACGGCATCAGCCGCGACGCCCTGGTGACGGGATTGCTCGAACGCGGCCATCGCCATGTGATCGCCATCCCCTCGCCCGAAGCGCTGCCCGAACTGGTGCAAGGTCTGGTCAAGCGCGGCGACATGGTGGTGTGCCTGGGCGCCGGCAGCATCACCACCTGGGCACATGCCCTGCCCGCGCAACTGACGGCGCTGGCCACCGGCCAGCCCTTGCCCGTGGGAGCCGCCGAATGACCGACGTGACCGCGTCCGCCCCGCGCCTGATCGATCGTCTGCCCGCCGTGCGCGGGCGGCTGATCGAGGCCGCGCCGCTGGCTGGGGTCACCTGGTTCCGCGTCGGCGGGCCGGCGGAAGTGATGTTCAAGCCGGCCGACCTCGAAGACCTGTCGGCCTTCCTGGCCGAGAAGCCGGAAGATGTGCCAGTCACGGTGATCGGCGTCGGCTCGAACCTGTTGGTGCGCGACGGCGGCGTGCCCGGCGTGACCATCCGCCTGGGCCGCGAATTCGCCGAGATCGACCTGGACGGCGACCGCGTTCTGGTCGGGGCCGCCGCCCTCGACCTGACCGTCGCCGCCACCGTCTGCGAAGCCGGCATCGGCGGGCTGGAATTCCTCTCCGGCGTGCCCGGCACCATCGGCGGCGCTTTGCGCATGAATGCCGGGGCCTATGGCGGCGAGATGAAGGACGTGGTGGTCCAAGCCCGCGCCATCGACCCCAAGGGCTTGGTGCACGAGCTGGGCCCGGCGGATCTGGGCTTCGCCTATCGCCGCTCGGCGCTGCCCGACGGCTGGCTGTTCATTGACGCCGTGCTGCAAGGCCGCCTGGAAGATAGCCAAACGGTCGGCGAGCGCATGGCGGCGATCAAGTCCAAGCGCGAGGAAAGCCAACCCTTGCGCACCCGCACCGGCGGTTCGACCTTCGCCAACCCGCCCGGTTCCAAGGCCTGGGAGCTGATCGACCGCGCCGGTTGCCGGGGTATGGCCATTGGCGGGGCGCAGGTCTCCGAAAAGCATTGTAACTTCCTCATCAACACCGGCTTGGCCACCGCCGCCGATGTCGAGGATCTGGGCGAAGAAGTCCGCCGCCGCGTACTGGCCGCGTCGGGAATCGAATTGCATTGGGAAATCCGCCGCATCGGCGTTCGTAACAGGGACTGAGCTATGAGCAAGCGTGTCGTCGTTCTGATGGGTGGGTTCTCGGCCGAGCGTGACGTGTCGCTGCGCAGCGGCGCGGCTGCCGCCGGAGCTTTGGAAAAGGCCGGCTACGCCGTCGCCACCATGGACGTCCGCCGCGACCTGCGCACCCTGATCGCCGGCCTCGACTACGCCAAGCCGGCTGTCGTCTTCAACGCCCTGCATGGCCGCTTCGGCGAGGACGGTTCGATCCAGGGCGTGCTCGACATCCTTAAGATCCCCTACACCCATTCGGGCCTGCTGGCCTCGGCGCTGGCGATGGACAAGCCCGCCGCCAAGAAGATATTCGCCGCCGTCGGCATCCCGGTGGCCGAGGACCGCATCGTCCACAAAAGCGACGTCTTCGCCGGCGACGTGCTGCCCCGCCCCTATGTGCTGAAGCCGCTCAACGAGGGCTCCAGCGTCGGCGTGCATATCGTCCAGGCGGGCGACGCCGCCAAGCCGCTGGGCGAGGACGACTGGCCCTATGGCGAATTCGTCATGGCCGAGCGCTTCATCCCTGGCCGCGAATTGACCGTGGCGGTGATGGGCGACCGCGCCTTGGGTGTGACCGAGATCACTTCGGATCGCGGCTTCTACGACTATACTGCAAAATATGCCCCCGGCGGCTCGCGCCACATTGTCCCCGCCCCGGTGCCCGAAGACATCTATGCCGAGGCGCAACGCCTGTCGGTGCTGGCGCATCAAGCCTTGGGCTGCCGTGGCGTGTCGCGCGCCGATCTGCGTTACGACGACACCCAGCCCGGCCAGCCGGGCAAGCTGGTCATGCTGGAAGTCAATACCCAGCCCGGCATGACGGCGACATCGCTGGTCCCCGAGCTGGCCGCCCATGCGGGCATCAGCTTCCCTGAACTGGTCACGTGGATGGTGGAGAACGCCAGATGCGACGGCTGAACGATATCACGATCCACATGGACGACCGGCGGGGAGGCTCCCAGCCGGAATCGCCGCCGCGCGCGCCCAAGGGCAAACGCAGCTCCGGCATCAATGCGCCACAGAAGATCCGCCGCCGCTGGGTGCCGCCGTTCTGGTGGAAGCCGGCCAAGCATGCGGGTCTGATCGTGCTGGTCACCGGCAGCGTCGCCGGACTGCCGGCCTGGGCCATCCATTCAGGCGTCGGATCAAAACTTGGCGACAGCCTGACCGCTCAGGTCGTCGGCCTGTCGGCCCGCGCCGGATTCCGCGTCGACGACATCCTTGTCGAGGGGCGTGTCCGCACCCCGCGCGAGGAATTGCTGACCGCCCTCAACGTCAACCGGGGCGACCCCATTTTCGGAATTGACCTTACCGCCACCCGCCAGCGGTTGGAAGAAATCTCATGGGTAAAGACCGCCACGCTTGAGCGCCGCCTGCCCGGCGAGGTGCATATCCTGATCACCGAGCGCGAGCCGATCGCCCGCTGGCAGAACCAGGGCCATTACTACCTTGTCGACCGCGAGGGCTTGGTCGTCGGCGATCAAATCGAGGACTTCCCCGATTTGCCGCTGATTGTCGGCGAAGGCGCGCCCGATCATGCCGGAGCCCTGCTGGAAATGCTGAAGACCGAGCCCGCCTTGCAAGCCCGCGTCAAGGCGGCGCAATGGGTGTCGGAGCGCCGCTGGAACCTGACTCTCGACCGCA
>DATGZW010000311.1:0-6531 GCA_035297005.1 Patescibacteria group bacterium | reverse complement strand
TACTGGGTACGCAGGATGCCTCGCTGATCATCGGCCGACCGGTGGCCGCGTTGATCCACCCCGACGACCGCGACGTCGTTGCTGCCGGGCTACGCAGCCTCAGCGAGCAGGGCTCGGCGGTGGCGGTGCGCATGGTTTCGCTGGATGGGCGCAGCATCGATGTCGAACTGACGGTGTTGCCGTTCGGGGCGCTCGGCGACAACAGCTTCATGATCGAAGCGCACGACATCTCGGACGTCAAACACGCCGCCGAGGAACTGCATGACCGCGAGCAGCGTTTGCAGGGCATTCTCGATACGGTGGGCGAGGGCATCATCACCGCTGACGACCGCGCCCTGATCCAGACTTTCAACCCCGCCGCCGCACGCATCTTCGGCTATACGGCGGAAGAGGTGATCGGGCGCAATCTCAAAGAGCTGATGCCGGTTCCCTATCATGCCGAGCATGACGGCTATCTGACCAACTACCAGCACACCGGGCAGGGCAAGATCCTGGGGATCGGCCGCGAGGCGCTGGGGCGGCGCAAGGATGGCAGCGTCTTCCCGCTCGACATCAACGTCGCCGAGCTGCGGCGCGGCGAACAGCGGCTGTTCATCGGCATCGTCCGCGACATCACCGAGCGCAAGCGGGTGGAGGAGGCGTTGCGCCAGGCCCGCTATGAATTGGAGGCGCGGGTCGAGGAGCGCACCCGCGACTTGCAGCGGCTCTCGCGCCAGAACGACCAGATCCTCAATTCGGCCAGCGAAGGTATTATGGGGCTCGATGTCGCCGGGCTGATTACCTTCGTCAACCCCTCCGCCGCCGAGATGTCGGGCTGGCGGGTCGAGGAACTGATCGGCCGCCGTGCCGAGGACGTCTTGCTGCATGTGCCGGCGGCGGGCGAGGGGGGAGCCTATTGTCAGGCGCGGCAACTTTCGGATGGCGCCCGCGAAACCACGGAACTTACCCTGTGGCGGCGCGACGGCACCAATTTCCCCGTCGAATTCGCCTTGGCTCCCATCGAGGAAGCCGGGCTGCCGGTGGGCGCGGTGGTGGTGTTCCGCGACATCACCGACCGCAAACGCACCGAGGAAAAGCTGCGTTTGGCCTCGGCGGTGTTCGAGACCACGGCGGAAGCCATCATCGTCATGGATCCCAGCTTCCGCGTGACCACGGTCAACCCGGCCTTTACCGCCATCACCGGCTATGAAGCGCGCGAAGTCATCGGGCGGCCGCCGCCGTTCCTGCGCTCCGCCCCGCCCGACCGCGACCTGCATGACGAAATCTGGTCCTCGGTGCGTGGGGTGGGGCGCTGGGATTACGAACAGTGGAGCAACCGCAAGAGCGGCGAGGAATATGCCGAACGGCTGTCGGTCACCGCCACGACGGATGATGCCGGGCGTATTGGCCAGTATGTGGTCGTGTTCTCGGACATCACTCAGCGCAAGCTGGACGAAGAGCGCATCAGCTATCAGGCCAATTACGACAGCCTGACTGAATTGCCCAACCGGGCGCTGTTCATGGATCGGCTGGCCCAGGCCTTGAGCGGGGCCGAGCGTAGCGCGCAACGGGTCGGCTTGATGTTCCTCGACCTGGATGGCTTCAAGCTGGTCAACGACACCTTGGGCCACGACATCGGCGACGATCTGTTGCAGGAAGCCGCCGTCCGCCTGAAGGACTGTGTGCGCACCGGCGACACCGTGGCGCGGCTGGGCGGTGACGAGTTCACCATTATCATGCCCAATCTGGGCGATATGCGGAACGCCCCGATCATTGCTCAGCGGATGATCGATGCCTTGGAAAAGCCGTTCCTGCTCAAGACCCACGAGGCCTTTGTCTCGGCGTCGATCGGCATCGCCGCCTACCCCGAGGATGCCACCGACGCCAATAGCCTGCTGAAGAACGCCGATGCCGCCATGTACCGGGCCAAGGAACAGGGCAAGGCCAACTACCAGTTCTTCACCGCCGACCTCAACGCCCAAGTCAGCGAACGGCTGCTGATCAAGAACGGCCTGTCCAAGGCGCTGGAGCGGGGCGAGTTCATGCTCTACTACCAGCCGAAATGCGAACTGGCGACCGGCCGCCTGACCGGCGTCGAGGCGCTGCTGCGCTGGCGCAGCAAGGACATGGGGATGGTCTCGCCGGTGAAGTTCATTCCGGTGATGGAAGAAACCGGGCTGATCGGCCAAGTCGGCGAATGGGCCTTGGAGGTCGCCTGCAATCAGCACCGGCTGTGGCGCGACGCTGGTTATCCGCATATGCGGGTGGCGGTCAATCTGTCGGTCCGCCAGTTGCGCGCCCCCGACCTGCCGCAGACGGTTGAAGACATCTTGTGCCGCACCGGCATTGACGCCTCTGGTCTCGAATTGGAGATCACCGAGAGCATGATCATGAAGGATACCGAGAACGCCGTGGCCGTGCTGCGCCGCCTCAGCGACATGGGCATTCATCTGGCGATGGACGATTTCGGCACCGGCTATTCGTCGCTGAGCTATCTGAAGCTGTTTCCGCTGCATACTATCAAAATCGACCGCTCATTCATCAACGACATCGCCACCGACCCCGACGATTTGGAAATCATCCGCACCATCATCAGCATGGGCCATTCCTTGCGTCGCCGCATCGTTGCCGAGGGTGTCGAAACCGAGGAACAGCGGGTGTTGTTGCGCAAGCTGCGCTGCGACGAGATGCAGGGCTATCTGCTGAGCCCGCCGGTACCGGCGGCCCAAATCGACGCCATGCTGGCATCCTTGCGACACGCGGCTGAAGTCTAGAACTTGTCTCATTCGCTGATTGCGTTATCCTGACGGCTAATTCGCGGGGTGGGCTGCAACGATATGGCGGGGCACGGCAAAAGTTCGATTAGCATCGTCATCGCCGAGAAGAACCCGTTATTGCAGAGTTCCCTGCAAAAGCTGGTTTCCGGCGATGGGCGTTTCAACGTGGTGGGGATGGCCGGCGACGGCGAGCGCTTCCTCGCCACCATTGAACGTCTGCCGTGCGATGTCGGGGTGATCGGCTGGGAACTGCCATTCACCGATGGCCGCGGGGTGTTGCAGGCCTTGCAGCGACGCGCCTTAGGGCCGCGCATCATCGTCTATACCGGCTGCTCGAATCCCGACGTGGCGCGCCAAGCCATGGCGCTGGGCGCCGCCGGCTTCTGTTCCAAGAACGAATCGCCTGGACATCTGCTGGATACCATCGTCGCCGTGGCCGGCGGACGCATGGTGTTTCCGTTCATCGACGTCACCCGTTTGGTCTCTGACCCTTTGGCGGAGCTTACTCAGCGCGAGGCCGAGCTGCTGGCGGCGCTGGCGGTCGGTCATACCAATCAGCAGATGGCTGATCTTGCCGGCATTTCGCCCAACACGGTTAAGTTCCATTTGAAGAACTTGTACGCTAAGCTGTCGGTCAGCAACCGCGCTCAGGCCGTTGCTTTCTATATGAAAAGTCGAGAGGTTCGCTGAACCGTCTTCGCCCGCATGGCGAGGCTTCCGAGTTTTTTTCATGACGGTGCCCCGAAGCTCACCGCAGTTCTTGAAATCCGCGCCGAATTGGACGACAAGCCTCACAATGCGGCCGATGGCGTATCGCCGCTATCCGGCCCGCCGGCCTTTCGGTCCCGCCCCCACGGGGGAAGGACGCTTCCGAGCATGACACATAGAGGAACTTCTTGATGACAGCGCAGATCTCCAAGGTGTCCAATCCCGTTGGTCACCAGGATATGGCGAATGCCATTCGTTTCCTTGCCGCCGACGCCGTCGAGAAGGCCAAGTCCGGCCATCCCGGCATGCCGCTGGGCATGGCCGACGTGGCGACGGTGCTGTTCTCGCGGTTCCTGAAATTCGACCCCAAGCAGCCCAAATGGTTCGACCGCGACCGTTTCGTGCTGTCGGCCGGGCATGGCTCGATGCTGCTGTATGCGCTGGCCTACCTGACCGGGTTCGAGGACTGCGATATCGAGCAGATCAAGAACTTCCGCCAGATGGGCGCGGTCACCGCCGGTCATCCGGAATTCGGCCATATCTCGATTGCCGACACCACCACCGGCCCGCTGGGTCAGGGCATCGCCAACGCGGTGGGTTTCGCGCTGGCCGAGCGCATGATGGCCGCCCGCTGGGGCGCCGAATTGAGCGACCATTACACCTATGTGATGGCCGGTGACGGCTGCCTGATGGAAGGCCTGTCGCAGGAAGCGATTTCGCTGGCCGGCCATTGGGCGCTGAGCAAGCTGATCTTGCTGTGGGACGACAACCATATCTGCATCGACGGCGACACCGCGCTGTCGACCAGCGAAGACCAGCATGGCCGCTTCAAGGCCGCCGGGTGGAACACCCTGGCCATCGACGGTCACGACCCCGAAGCCATCGCCCAAGCCATCGAGCAGGCCCGCGACTCCGACAAGCCGACGATGATCGCCTGCCGCACCACCATCGGCAAGGGCGCGCCGACCAAGGCCGGCAGCGAGAAGGTGCACGGCGCTCCGCTCGGCGCGACCGAGCTTGAGGCCATGCGCGCCAATCTCGGCTGGCCCTATCCGGCCTTCGAGGTGCCGCTGGCGATCATGGAAGCCTGGCGCAATACCGCGGTGCCCGGCGCATCTGCGCGCCTTGAATGGGAACTGCGTCTGGCCGCTCAGCCGAGCGCCACGGCGGCTGAGTTCTCGCGCACTCTGGCCGGCGAGTTGCCCGTCGATTGGGACGTCAAGATCGGCGCTTTCAAGGCCAAGATCTCCGCCGAGAAGCCCGATTGGGCGACGCGCAAGGCCAGCCAGGAAGTGCTGAACGTCCTTCAGCCGGCGATCCCCGAATTGATTGGCGGCTCGGCCGACCTGACGCATTCGAACCTGACCAACACCAAGGTCTCCAAGCCGATCAGCCGCGATGACTTCTCGGGCAACTACATCCATTACGGCGTGCGCGAACACGGCATGGCGGCGATCATGAACGGTCTGGCGCTGCATGGCGGCCTGATCCCGTTCGGCGGCACCTTCTTCGTGTTCTCCGACTATCTGCGCCCGGCGTTGCGCATGTCGGCGCTGATGGGTCAGCGGGTCGTCTATGTGTTCACCCACGACTCCATCGGTCTGGGCGAGGACGGTCCGACCCACCAGCCCATCGAGCATCTGGCCTCGTTGCGCGCCATGCCCAATTTGCTGGTGTTCCGCCCCTGCGACGCGGTGGAAACCGCCGAATGCTACGAAATCGCGCTCAGCACCACCGATGCGCCGTCGGCTCTGGCGCTGTCGCGCCATAACGTACCCACCTTGCGCATCGACCATATCGCCGAGAATATTTCCGCCAAGGGCGGCTATGTGCTGGCCGAGCCGGAGCAGCCGCGTCAGGTGACCATTCTCGCCTCGGGCACCGAGGTTGCGGTGGCTCTGGTGGCGCAGTCGGCGCTGCACCAGTTGGGCATTCCCACCGCCGTGGTGTCGATGCCGTGCTGGGAACTGTTCGACCGTCAGCCCACTGCCTATCGCACCGAGGTGTTGGGCGCCAAGGGATCCCTGCGGATCGCCATCGAAGCCGGCAGCACCTTCGGGTGGCACAAATATGTCGGCGACGAGGGAGCCGTGGTTGGCATGAAGAGCTTCGGCGCGTCGGCTCCGGCCGATCAGTTGTATGCGCTCTTCGACATTACAGCCAAGTCGGTGGCTGATATCGCGCTGGCCCGTCTGGGCCGTTAACCCGACCAAATTAGCTTAGGGAGACATTCCAATGGCTTTGATTTCGTTGCGCCAGCTTCTCGACCATGCGGCCGAGTTCGGGTATGGCCTGCCGGCCTTCAACATCAACAACATGGAACAGATGCTGGCCATCATGGCGGCCGCCAAGAAGACCGATTCGCCGGTCATCCTGCAGGCCAGCCGCGGCGCCCGCGCCTATGCCAACGATCTGGTGTTGAAGCATCTGATTCAGGCCGCCGTCGAGCTGTATCCAGAAATCCCGGTGTGTATGCACCAGGATCACGGCAATGGCCCCGAGACCTGTCTGTCGGCGATCACCTCGGGCTTTAGCTCGGTGATGATGGACGGCTCGCTGCATGAAGACGGCAAGACTCCCGGCGATTGGGACTACAATGTCGGGATCACCAGCAAGGTGGTCGAGTTCTCCCACATGGTCGGCGTTTCCGTCGAAGGCGAGCTGGGCGTGCTCGGCTCGCTGGAAACCGGCGAAGGCGAGAAGGAAGACGGTCACGGCTTCGAAGGCAAGCTGGACCACAGCCAGTTGCTGACCAACCCCGATCAGGCCGTCGATTTTGTCAAGAAGACCAAGGTCGACGCGCTGGCCATCGCCATGGGCACCTCGCACGGCGCCTACAAGTTCAGCCGCAAGCCGACGGGCGACATCCTGGCCATGAACGTGGTCAAGGAAATCAACGAGCGCATGCCCAACCTGCATCTGGTCATGCATGGCTCGTCGTCGGTGCCGCAGGATCTGCAGGACATCATCAACCAATACGGCGGCCAGATGCCCCAGACCTTCGGCGTTCCGGTCGAAGAGATCCAGCAGGGCATCAAGCACGGCGTGCGCAAGATCAACATCGACA
>DATGZW010000310.1:0-2015 GCA_035297005.1 Patescibacteria group bacterium | reverse complement strand
AGGCGACGGTGTGGACCTGCGATTTGACTCACGCATACATCGATATCAATGGGTCATACCGAACCTGAGGGTTGCCTCGCCGCTGACCGCGGCTGGCATGGCGCGCCGCTCGACACGGCGCGCCTGCGGCTGCGGCGGCTGGTCGAGAGCGACGCCGACGAAGTCACCCGGCTGCTTGATGATTGGGAGGTGGTGCGATCCACCTCCAACATCCCGTTCCCCTATAGCCACTCGGTCGCCGAGAGTTTCATCGCCCAAGTGGCGGCGGAAACCACACAGGGCCGCGCCTTGGTCTTCGCCATCGAGGAACGGCTGTCCGGTCACCTGGTCGGCTGCGTCGGCGCTTCGCTGACGGCGGGGAACGCCGAAATCGGCTATTGGCTGGGCCGCGCCCATTGGGGCAAAGGCTATGGCGCTGAAGCGGTGCGCCGCACCTTGCGCATTCTGTTCCAGAACTTTCATCTGGGGATGGTGTGGGCCTCGGCCTTGCCGGAGAACCGGGCCTCGCGCCATCTGCTGGAGACGGTTGGCTTTACCTATGACCGCCAGCAGCGCATGGACATGCCTGCGCGCGGGGTCAGCGCCGACCTCGACATCCTGGTGCTCGACCGCGAAACCTGGGAGGCACAGCGCGCCGCCCGTCCGATGTTGCTGGTGGTGGCGGCGGCGTTGATCGATATCGACGGCCGGGTGCTGCTGGCTCAGCGCCCCCCCGGCAAGAGCATGGCCGGGATGTGGGAATTTCCCGGCGGCAAGGTTGATGCGGGCGAGACCCCGGAAGCCGCGCTGGTGCGCGAGTTGCAGGAAGAGCTAGGCCTCGACGTCGGACAGTCCTGTCTGGCGCCGCTGGCCTTCGCCTCGCATGACTACGACACCTTCCACCTGCTGATGCCGCTCTATGCCTGCCGCCAGTGGCGCGGCGATATGATCCCGCGCGAGGGCCAGCGTCTGGCCTGGGTGCGGCCGGCACGGATGTTCGACTATCCCCTTCCGCCGGCGGACATCCCCCTGGTGGCGTTGCTCCGCGACTGGCTGTAGGGGCGGCGGTCTGCTATAAATCGTCCTGTCGCGACAGGGAGAGACAGCATGGTCGAAGAGGTGGGCGCCGCCCTGGTCATCATCGGCAATGAGGTGCTGTCGGGCCGCACCCAGGATGCCAATATTCAGTATATCGCGCTGGGCCTTAACGAGGTCGGCATCCGCCTGAAGGAAGTCCGCGTCATCGCCGACGATCCGGCGGCCATCATCGCCACCATCAACGCCCTGCGCGCCACCTATACCTATGTGTTCACCACCGGCGGCATCGGGCCGACGCATGACGACATCACCTCGGAATGCATCGCCGCCGCCTTTGGCGTGCCGCTGCTGCGCGACCCGCGCGCGGTCGAGCGGCTGCTGTTGCAGATCAAGCCGGAAAACCTCAACGAAGCCCGGCTGCGCATGGCCAACATCCCCCAGGGCGCCGCATTGATCGACAATCCGGTCAGCCACGCCCCCGGCTTCGTGCTCAGCAATGTCTATGTGATGGCCGGCGTTCCCCGGATCATGCAGGCGATGTTCGACGGGATTCGGCATGGCCTGAAGGGCGGGGCGCGGATGTTGTCGAAATCCGTCACCATATTTGCAGGAGAAGGCGTCATCGCCACCGGGCTGGCGGCGCTGCAAAACCGTTATCCGGCGCTGGAGATCGGCAGCTATCCATTCACCCGCGACGGCGGTTATGGAACCGTCATCGTCGTGCGCGGCACCGATGCGGCGATGATCGCGGCGGCGGCGGTCGAGGTCGCCGAATTGGCGGCGTCGCAGGACGCGCAAACCGAGGACGACGGCCAACCGCCCCGCTAGCCGGCGGCTTTGGAGGAGGTCCATCATGCTCCGCCACGAACGCAATGCGATCACGTTTCTGCTGCGTCATTTGCTGGTTGGCGCGGTCGGCGGGCTGGTGTTCGGCGTGTTGGTGATCGTGCTCGACATCGCCCATCTGCGCAGTCTGGCGATGGAATCCAACGACGGCA
>DATGZW010000309.1:0-4357 GCA_035297005.1 Patescibacteria group bacterium | reverse complement strand
ACCATGGCGCGCTTGATGATATCGGCGGCGCCGCCCTGAATGGGGGCGTTGATCGCCGCGCGCTCGGCGAAGCTGCGCACCGCGCCGTTCTTATCCTGGATGCCCTGGACGAAGCATTTGCGGCCGAACAGGGTGGACACCCAGCCTTGCGCCTTGGCGACTTCCTTGGTGCGATCCATGTAGTCGCGGATTTCGGGGTAACGGGCGAAATAGGCGTCGATGTACTGCTTGGCCTCGCCGTTGGGAATGCCGAGTTGATTGGCCAGACCAAAGGCGCTGATGCCATAGATGATGCCGAAATTGATTGCCTTGGCCTTACGCCGGACCATCGGGTCCATACCCTCGACCGGCACGCCAAACACTTGGCTGGCGGTGATGGCATGGATGTCGGCGCCGTCGCGGAAGGCCTGCTTTAGACCCTCGATGCCGGCGACATGGGCGACCAGCCGCAGTTCGATCTGCGAATAATCGGCCGATAATAGCTTATGGCCTGGCTCGGCGATGAAGGCGCGGCGGATGCGGCGGCCTTCCTCGGTGCGGATGGGGATGTTCTGCAAATTGGGGTCCGACGAGGCCAGACGCCCGGTGCTGGTCGCCGCCATCGAATAGCTGGTGTGGACCCGCCCGGTGGCCGGGTTGATCTGCTCGACCAGGGCGTCGGCATAGGTGCTCTTCAGCTTGGCGATCTGCCGCCATTCCAGCATCTTGCGCGGCAAGTCATGCAGCGGAGCCAGCGCTTCCAGCACATCGGCCCCGGTGGCATAGGCACCCGTCTTGCCCTTTTTACCGCCCGGCAGGCTGAGCCGCTCGAACAATACCTCGCCCAACTGCTTGGGCGAGCCGACATTGAAGACGAAGCCATCGGGCGAGGCCGGATCGGCCAGCCGATGGACCTCCCGCTCCAGCTCGACCATGCGCCCGGCGAATTCCACCGACATGCCTTGCAGCTCGGCCTTGTCGACATGGATGCCGTGGCGCTCCATCTCGGCCAGCACGGCGACCAGTGGGCGTTCCAAGGTTTCGTAGACAGTGGCCATATGCTCGGCGACCAGACGCGGCTTCAGCGACCGGTGCAGGCGCAAGGTAACGTCGGCGTCCTCGGCGGCATAGGCCAGAGCCTTGTCGAGCGGCACGCGGTCGAAGGTAATCTGGGTCTTGCCAGTGCCGCAGACCGCGGAGAACGGAATGGTCTTATGCTTCAGATAAAGCTCGGCCAACTCGTCCATGCCATGCCCGTGACCGCCGCTTTCCAGCACATAGGACAGCAGCATGGTGTCGTCGATGGGGGCGACGGCAAGGCCGCAGCCCGACAGCACCTGGATGTCGAACTTGATGTTGTGACCGATCTTCAGCACCGCCGGGTCTTCCAGCAGGGTCTTCAGACGGGCGACGATCTCCGGTTTGGGCAGCGGCTTGGGGCCTTGCGGCGCCGAACCGCCGAGCAAATCGCCCTGGGCTGGACCGTCGGAATGCAACACCGGGATATAGCAGGCGCGTCCAGGCTCGATCGATAGCGATACGCCAACCAAATCGCAGCGTAAGGGGTCGAGCGAGTTGGTTTCGGTATCGACGGCGACGATGCCGGCCTTGCGCGCGGCGGCGATCCAGCGGTCCAGCGCATCAAGGGTCAGGACCAGTTCATAGGCGCTGGCGGGCGGCGCGGCGGGTGCGCCGTTGGCGGTGGCAGCGGGGCTGGGTTGGTCGCGGGTCGAAGCGCCGTATTTCTGTTCGATGCGGCTCTTGATGGTGCGGAAGCCCTGCTCGGTCAGAAAGTCCAGCAGGGTGTCGCGGTCAGGAGTGCGGACGGTGAAGCCCTCGATGGGCTCGGGCACCGGCACATCGCAGCGCAGGCTCACCAATTGTTTCGAGATGCGCGCGATATCGGCGCTGGCCAGCAGGTTCTCGCGGCGCTTGGGCTGCTTGATCTCGCCGGCACGAGCCAGCAAGGTTTCCAAATCGCCATATTCCAGAATCAATTGGGCGGCGGTCTTGATGCCGATCCCGGCGACGCCCGGCACGTTGTCGCTGGCGTCTCCCGCCAGAGCCTGCACATCGATCACGCTTTCGGGACCGACGCCAAACTTCTCGCGCACTTCGGCGGGGCCGATGATGCGGTTTTTCAGCGGGTCCATCATCTCGATGCCGTCGCCGACCAACTGCATCAGATCCTTGTCCGACGAGACGATGGTGACGCGCGCACCCAAAGCCACCGCTTGGCGGGCATAGGTGGCGATCAGATCGTCGGCCTCGAAGCCGGCCAACTCGACGCAAGAGACGTTGAAGGCGCGCACCGCTTCGCGGATCAGGGCGAATTGCGGCACCAGCTCTTCCGGCGTTTCCGGACGCTGGGCCTTGTAGAGCGGATAAATTTCGTTGCGGAAGGTCGCCCGCCCGGCGTCGAAGATGACCGCCACATGGTCGGCGTCGCTGTCCTGCAACAGCTTCATCAGCATGGTGGTGAAGCCATAGACAGCGTTCACCGGCACCCCGTCGGGGCGCGACATCGGCGGCAGGCCGTGGAAAGCGCGGAAGATGAACCCCGAGCCGTCCACCAGATAGACGTGCCGCAGCGGTGCTTCCGTCATTGTGATCCTTTCCGGCGGCGGGCTGTGTCGCCCGCCCCTCGTAACCTTTTAGAGCAAAATCAGAAGCCCCAAACCCGTTCCCGTCATGCCCGGCCTCGTGCCGGGTATCCACGTGGCGGCCACCTAAGTCAGTATTTCTAATATTTGACCGGCTCGTCGGCGTGGATGGCCGGAACAAGTCCGGCCATGACCATTCATTCGGGGGCAGCAAACACCTTTAAGCCACTCAGTGACCGTGACCGGCCTTCGCACCCTCGGCCAGCACGAAGGTGCGGCTGCAATAGGGGCAAACGATCTCGTTCGAGCCCTTGGTGAAGGTCAGATACACCTTAGGGTGTCCCGTGGCCGGGCCGTTGCCCTCGCAAGAGACGGTGGAACTGGTGACGGTAACAACTTCCTTGGCCATCTCGAACCTCTTTCGGCAAACGGAGCGGGGCGCGGGGCCGGTTAACGTTGCCCTGCGGACCGGCGGATGATACCCATTGCAGCCGCCCAATCAATTGACTTCTCAGGGGATCATGCGGAACGCCAGCAACCGGTCGTCTCAGCCTGTCCTTCCGGCCCACGCCGTCGAGATCGACGGCTTGACCAAGATCTATCGCGGACGCGGCCGTCAGCCCGACAAGCTGGCCCTCGACAACGTCACCCTGGCGGTGCCGCGCGGCTCGTTCTTCGGCTTGCTGGGGCCGAACGGGGCCGGCAAATCGACCTTGATCAACATCCTAGCCGGGCTGGTGGTCAAGACTTCCGGCCAAGCCCGCATCTGGGGCTACGACATCGACCGCGACGAGCGCACCACCCGCTCGGCCATCGGCGTCGTGCCGCAGGAACTGAACCTCGACCCGTTCTTCACCCCGCGCGAATTGCTGGAGGTGCAGGCCGGTCTCTACGGGGTGCCGGCTGCCGAGCGCCGCACCGACGAGATCCTGGACGCCGTCGGGCTGGCCGATAAGGCGCATTCCTATGCCCGCACGCTGTCGGGCGGCATGCGGCGGCGGCTGCTGGTGGCCAAGGCGATGGTGCATTCTCCGCCGGTGCTGGTGCTCGACGAGCCGACCGCCGGCGTCGATATCGAATTGCGGCAGCAATTGTGGGCCTATGTGAAGCGGCTGAACGCCGCCGGCACTACTATTTTGCTGACGACGCACTATCTGGAAGAAGCCGAGCAATTATGCGACCGCATCGCCATCATCGACCGGGGCGCCGTGGTCGCGCATGATGAAACACAAACATTGTTGCGCCGCCTGGACAGCAAGGTTCTGACCATCACCACCGACCGCGACCTGACCGCGCCGCCGCCCGAACTGCTGGCTTTCGCCCCCGAAGTGAAAGACCGGCGGCGTTTGGTCATCCATTACAAGCCCAGCCAAACCCATGTCGGCGCCATTCTGGCCGGCATCCAGGCGGCGGGGTTGAGCGTCGTCGACCTGACCACCGATCAGGCCGATTTGGAAGATATCTTTCTGCAACTGACCCACCACTCCCCCGCCGTCGGAGAGCCGGTCATTCGATGAACCCCCTGCCTGCATTGGCTCTGACTCTGACCATGACCTTCTCTGCCGCTGCTTGCGCCCCCGTCGTGTTAACCCCTGGCCCGACCGTGACCGACGCCCATATCGAACCCGATGCCATCGTTGCCGCCGACGGCCTGCGCCTGCCGTTGCGCTCGTGGTTGCCCGCCGGCACGCCCAACGCGGTGGTGTTGGCGGTGCATGGCTTCAACGACTACAGCCACGCCTTCGAGGGACCGGGACAGACCCTGGCGGCACAGG
>DATGZW010000308.1:0-10577 GCA_035297005.1 Patescibacteria group bacterium | reverse complement strand
CTGTCATGTCGAGTTCACCGTCAATCACGATCAATGTCGCGGGAGTGGAATTGAAACACTCCGCCCCCTGCCCTCTACGCCTCGAACATCTGCACTACCCTCAGCCCATCCATCGACTTTATCCCCCGGTCGTTTGTCACGAACACATCGCAGCCGACTCCTAGGGCCGAGGTGACGTGGAGGGCGTCGATGAGTTTCAGCCGGCGGTCCGCCCCGATCTTGGCGGCGCGTTCGGCGATGCTGCCTTCCACGGGGATCAACTGGAACAGGCCGACCGCGTGGAACAGCGTCCTATACTGTTCCACCAACTCAACTTTCCCGGCCTTGTAGGCACCGTAGAGACATTCGGCGATGGTGATTTCGCTGGTCAGCAGTGGGATGTCGTGCTCTTCGGCGTGGCGGAACAGGGCGGCGGTCTTGTCTTGGTGTTCGCTGTCGCCTTCCAGGAAGTAGATGACGATATTGGCGTCGATATAAATCTTCCGCGCCCGCGCGATGGCGCTATTCATCGCCACGGAACGCGCGGACCTCGGCGTCGATGTCCTCCGTCGAGCGCGGACCATAGAGCCGCGCTCCGGCGCCCTTCAGCGCCAGCAGCGTTTCCAGCCGGCTTTTGCCGCTGCCGCTTTGTTCGTGGACGATGTCGGCCAAATGCCGCTCCAGCGCCTCCTTCACCAGGAAGGAGCGGGACCGGTGCGTGCGTTCGGCCGCTTGATCGAGAAGCTGTCGCGTTTCATCGGGAAGGCGAACGGACAAGGGGGCCATTTTCAGTCCTGCCGGGGTTCGAGTTTGTATGACACTGTATGACAAATCCTCGCCCTGTCCAACCAGACTCCGCCCTCTGCCCCTATTTCCCCTCCCGCCACCACGCCAGCACCAGCCCGCCGAAGGCCAGCAGCATCAGCAAGGTGCCGGGGATCAGGGGGATGTCGCGGACGGCGGTGACGACGTGGTCGTCGTTGATGCGGAAGCCGAACCAGTTGGGGCCGCCGCCGCCGCTGGTGCCGCGATAGCGGCGCATGTCGGGCAGGCCGTCGGCGATCCAATGCACCCCGCCGCCGGTGGCGTCGATGACCGGTTTCAGCTTGTCGGGGGTGGCGCGCAGTTCGGACATTTCCACCGGGTTCAGGCTGCCTGCCGCCGCCAGGGCGATGTGCTGGCCGTCGCCGACCCGCCATAGACCGCTTTGCTCGACGGTCAGGCTGCCGGTGGCGCGGCCGTCGTTGTGGTCGGTCAAGGTCAGCTTGCGTTCGCTGCCGTCGGGGGCGGTGATGCTGACCTCGGCATTGCCCGGCTCCAGGCTGCGGCGCTGGACCGTCAGGCGGTCGCCGTTGATCTCGGCGGTGAGTTGGTTTTCTTCCAGCTCGGGTTCCTTCATCAGCCAATGGGCCAGACGGCGCAGCAACTCGGCCTGGGGGCCGCCGCCGTCCCAGCCGCGTGCCCACAGCCAGATGGTGTCGCTCATCAACTCGGCGACGCGGCCCTCGCCGACGCGGTCGAGCACCAGCAGCGGCGCGCCGTTCGGGCCTTCCATGACGCTGGTGCCGCGCTTCATCTGGCTGCCGATGACCCGCATCCAGCGGCCCCAGCGCGGCGGATCGGACTCGGCTCCGGGCAGTCCCGCCGTGACCGGGTGGCGCTTGCCGGTGGCGGTGACCAGCGGCAGGAACGGCTGCTCCAGCGCCGGGCCAAAGGGGGCGGCGGGCAGCACTTCGGACAGCGCGGTGTTATAGGGCGTGTCGGGCGTCGAGAACTCCGGCCCGACCGCCATCAACAGCGCTCCGCCGCCTTTCACATAATCGGCGATGTTCTGGTAATAGGCGGGCGGCAGCACGGTGCGGCGGCGATAGCGGTCGAAGATGATCAGGTCGAAGTCGTGCAGTTTTTCTTCGAACAACTCGCGCACCGGAAAGGAAATCAGCGCCAGCTCGCGCAGGGGCGTGCGGTCGTCTTTCTCGGGTGGGCGCAGGATGGTGAAATGCACCAGATCGACCGAGGGATCGGCCTTCAGCAGGTTGCGCCAGGTGCGCTCGCCGGCATGCGGCTCGCCGGAAATCAACAGCACCCGCAGCCGGTCGCGCACGCCGCCGATGGAGATTGCGGCGCGGTTGTTGGCCAGGGTCAGTTCGTTGGGAGCGGCGGCGGCCTCCAACTCGACGATGTTGGGGCCGCCATGTTCGATGGGGATCTCGACGTTCGTCGATTTGTTGACCGGCACGGTGACGCTGCTGGCCGAGCCGCCATCGCGGCGCAAGGTGACGGCGACGCTGCCGGTCTGGCCGGGATCCTCGACGCGGAACGACAGGCTGGCGGTGCCGCCGACGATGCCGAAGCTGGGGGCCTGTTCGACCACCAGACGGCGGTCGCGCTCGTCCTTGTGCCCCGCCAGCAGCAGATGCAGCGGCGCGCCGATGTCGGGGTTGGCGGGGACGTCGGCGACTTGGCCGTCGGTGATCATCACCACTCCGGCCAGACGGCGGCGCGGCACGTCGGCCAGGGCGCGGTCGAGCGCCGAGAACAGCTTGGTGCCGTCGTCGCGGCCGGGGGCGTTGTGGTAGTGCTCGACCCGCACATCCAGCTTGGGCAGTTTCTTCAGCCGCTCCAGGGTGCCGGCCAGGGCTTCGGCGCTTTGGGCGGGGCGGTCGCCGACGGTCATGCTGCCGCTGTCATCGACCAGCACCACGGCGACGTCGTTGAGCGCGGTGGCGTCTTGTTGCGACAGGCGCGGATTGAGCAGGGCCAGCAGGATCGCGGCCAGCGGGATCAGCCGCAGCCAGAGACTCGCCCGCCCGTGCGCGCCCCAGGCGGCCAGGGCCAGCCCCAGCGCGGCGGCGGCGATCAAGGCCCACACCGGCAGTAGGGGGGCGAACAGAAGCTGGGGAATGGTCATCGCTTCAGCCGTTCCATGATGGCGGGCAGATGCACTTGGTCGGCCTTATAGCTGCCGGTCAAAGCGTACATGACCAGATTGACGCCGAAGCGATAGGCCATTTCGCGTTGCTGTTCGCCGCCCGGCACCGCCGCATAAAGGAACTGTCCACGCCGGTCCACCGCCCAGGCCGCCGCCCTGTCATTGCCGCCGATGACCACCGGCGAGACGTTGTCGTTGGCGGCGTCTCCGCCTTGCTGCACATAGACCGCGCCGCCAGCGCTGCGGCCCGGCATTTCGCGCAACAGATAGAACGAGCGGGTCAGCACATGGTCCTCGGTGACGGCGGTCAGCGGCGGGATGTCCAAGCCTTGGGTGAGTTGGCGTAAGGCTTCGGAATTACCGCCGCCGCCGTCGCGGGTGTCGAACAGGATCATGCCGCCATGGCGCATGAATTCATTGACGCGGTCGCGCGCCGCCGGAGCCAGCGGGCTTTGATGACCGGTCACCGGCCAATACAATAAGGGAAACATCGCCAGCGGGTCATGCTCGACATCGACGGCCATCGGCTCGCCCAGCATGGTCGTGGTGCGGCGGATCAGCACCTGCGACAGTCCGGCCAAGCCGGCACGGCTGGTGTCGTCGATTTGGGCATCGCCGGTCGCCACATAGGCGAGGCGGGTGTCGAGCGCTGCTTTCAGGCCAAGGTCGTCATCGGCATGTCCCGGCTGCGGCAGGCCACCGAGGAAGATTGCGGTCAGCAACACCGCTGCGGTGGAGCGCCGCCGCAAAAGCCCGCGCAGACCCAGCACCGTCAGCATGTCGGCCAGCAGCACCAGCAGGGCGGCGGCCAGCAGCGGCGGCTGTAAATCGCGCTCCTTGGCTTGTGCGCCGAGTTCGATGACGGAAGCGCCGGTCGGCGTGGTCAGTAGGGTCAGCTTGGCGATTTCGGGGCCAAGGTTGAGGGCGCGGCGGCCCTGCTCGTCGCCATAAAGTCCCGGCGGATGGCGCGGCCCCAGCGGCACTGTCTGGGTGTTGGCGGGGATTGCCTCGACCGCGCCGGCCGGGGACACCAGCCGCCCGAAGCCATCAAGCAGATCGACGGGAGCCAGCGGGCGGTCGGCGACATGACCGGCGACGCCTTGGCTCAGCCCCAGCAGGCGCTGCATCATCTGCGGGAACAGACCCGACAGGCCAAGATCGCTCCAGGCTGGCCAGACGGTGGTGTGGATCAGTACCAGCCAGCCCTTGCCGATGGGCGCGCCGGTGACCAGCGGGGTGCCGTCCTCCAGCCGTGCCCAGGTCTTGTCGTTCAGGTCGATGGCCGGTTCGGCCAGCACTTGCGCGGTGATGCGCAGGTCGGGCGGCACGCTCAGCCCGGCGAAGGGGCCGGATTCAGGCATGAGGGCCAGCGCCATCGGCTTGGTCCAGCTCATCGCCCCGCCCAGCACGCGCCCGCCGCCGCCGCGCAGGCGCACCGGCAACAACTCGTCGGGGTGCAGCGCCAGTTTCGGCCCAGCCAGACGCACCAGCACGCCGCCGCCCTCGACCCAATGGCGCAGGGCGGCTTGGTCGTCGGCGGGCAGGCTGCCTTGGTCGCCCATGATCGCCAGCGACAGCTCGCGCTTCAGCAAATCGGGGACCGAGGCGCGGCGCAGTTCGGCAAAGGGGGCCAGCGCGCGATCGACATAGAACAAATCGTCGAGCAAGGGCACGGCCCCGTCGCTCTGGTCGTCGATCAGCCCGACCGGGCGGCGCTTGAAGCGGTCGTCGAGCAAGGCGACGGCCCCAGCGGTGCTTTCGCCTTCGATTTCCAGCCGGGCGACGCGGTTGCGCAGTTCGGTCGGCATCGGCAGGCGCAGTTCCGCCTCTTCGGCACCAGCCGGCAGGTCGAGCGTCTCGCGCGCCAGGGTGCGACCGGCCTCGTCGGCGGCACGGACCGAGACTTGCTCGGCGGGGGCGAAGACGGCGCGGCGGATCTTGGGGGTCAGCTCGGCGGCATCGGCGCGCGGCGGCATGATGACCTTGGCGGTAGCCAGCGGAGCCGGGCGGGCGACCTCCAACCGGCCATAGCTGCGCAGTTGGTTGGCGAAGCCGTCCGCCGCACCGTCTTCCAAACCGTCGCTCAACCACACCACCCGCATCGGCGGGCCATGCGGCACGGCGTCAAGGGCGCGGAGGGCGGCGGCGTGGTCGGTCGACCACGGATGCGGCTCGATGGCTTGGGCGATGGAGCGGGCGTCACCGGCCGGCAGCAGCTTGCTGGCGCTCACCTGCCCGCCATCGGGCGGCGGGGCGGTCGGCAGCAGGATCACCGGGCGGCGGTCGCGCTCGGCTTGGGCCAGCAGGTTGTCGATCAATACACGGCGTTGCGGCCATTGCTTGGCCGCCGCCCAACCATCGTCGATGGCCAGCAGCAACGGGCCGCCGCCAGCCGCTGCCGGGGCGGCGTCGAGCAAGGGGTGGGCGACCGAGGCGATGACCAGCGCGGCCAGGACGAAGCGCAGCAGCACCAGCCACCACGGCGTGCGGGCTGCCGTGCGCTGCGCCGTCTCCAGCCCCATCAGCAGGCGGATGGCGGGGAACGCCAAGCTGCGCGGGGCGGGCGGCACCACGCGCAGCAGCCACCACAGCATCGGCAATGTGCCAAGCGCGATTAAGGCCCAAGGGGCGGCAAAGGACAGCGGTCCAACGGTCCACATCGGCTTACGGCCTCGCCAAGGCGCTGTGCAGAGCGATCAGCGCGGTGCGCGGCGGGGTGTTGGTGTGATGCACGGCAAAGCTCCAGCCGACGCTGCGGGCGATGGCCGCAAGGCCGGCGCGGTGGTTGGCCAGACGCTGGGCATAGGCGTCGCGCAAGCCCTCGGCCTGGGCGACCAGCAACTCGCCTTCGCCCTCCAGCCCGGAAAAGCGCACGCGGCCCTGATAGGGCAGGGACTCTTCGGCGGGGTCGAGCAGATGCAGCACATGCCCGCGCACCCCCATGCCGGCCCACCGGCGCAAGGCGGTATCGACGGCATCGAGCGGCAGCAGGAAGTCCGATATCAGCACCGCATGCGAACTGCGCGGCATGGGGACGTCGGGCAGGCCGGCATTGCCCGTCTGCGCGGCCATGGTGGCGGCTAGACGCAACAGCGCCGGACGTCCGGAACTGGGCGGGGCGGAACCTCCCAGCAAGCTCACCCGTTCGCCACCGCGCACCAGCAACGCCGCCAGCGCCAGCGCCAGCAAAGCGGCGCGGTCGTATTTCTGCGGCAGCCCGTCGCGCGAACGCCAGCGCATCGAGGCGGAAGGATCGGCCCACAGCCACACCGATTGCGCCGCCGCCCATTCGGTTTCGCGGATGTACAAAGGGTCGGATTTGGCCGATTGGCGCCAGTCGATGGTGGTCGCCGCGTCGCCTTGCTGATAGCGGCGGAACTGCCAGAAATTGTCGCCCGATCCGGTGCGGCGGCGGCCATGCGTGCCTTGGGTGACGGTGGCGGCCACCCGCTCGGCTTCGACCAGCAGCGGCGGCAACTGAGCCGCCAACTCCTCGGCGTGAAGCGACGACAGCGGGGGCCGCTCGCTCATCAGCCGACCACCTCGCACAGCTTAGCCAAGATGTCGCCGACGGTGATCCCTTCGGCGCGGGCGGCGAAGCCCAAGGCCATGCGGTGTTGCAGCACCGGCACCGCCAGCGCCACCACGTCGTCGATCGACGGCGACAGCCGCCCGTCCATCAGCGTGCGGGCGCGGACCGCCAGCATCAGCGCTTGCGCCGCGCGCGGACCCGGACCCCAGGCGACATGACGGCGGACGATGTCGAGCGTGCTGTCCTCGGGACGCCCGGCGCGGACCAGCGTCAGAATGGCGGTGACCACGCTTTCGCCGACCGGAATGCGGCGCACCAGACGCTGGGCGTGCATCAGTTCCTCGGCATCGAATACCGGGAACGGCTTGGCTTCATGCGAGCCGGTGGTCGCCAGCAGCATCTTGCGCTCGGAGTCGATGTCGGGATAACCGACGTCGATTTGCATCAGGAAGCGGTCGAGCTGGGCTTCCGGCAGCGGATAGGTGCCTTCCTGCTCCAGCGGGTTTTGCGTCGCCAGCACATGGAATGGCGCGGGCAGGTCGTGATACTGCCCGGCGATGCTGACTTTGTGTTCCTGCATCGCCTGCAACAGCGCCGATTGGGTGCGCGGGCTGGCGCGGTTGATCTCGTCGGCCATCAGCAACTGGGCGAACACCGGCCCCTTGATGAAGCGGAACGAGCGCGAGCCGGTCTCGGCTTCTTCCAGCACTTCCGAGCCGAGGATGTCGGCGGGCATCAGATCGGGAGTGAACTGCACGCGCTTGGCGTCCAGGCCGAACACCACGCCCAAGGTCTGCACCAGCCGTGTCTTGGCCAGACCGGGCAGGCCGATCAACAGGGCGTGACCGCCTGCCAGCAGCGTGATAATTGTTTCGTCTATAACCTTCGTTTGTCCGAAGATTATCTGACCGATGACCTGCCGCGCTTCCGCCAGTCGGGTATTGAGCCTTTCGACCTCCTCTACCACCTTAGGAGTGAGAGGCGGGGCGTCGTCGTCGTCGGGCAGCGGACCGGGCGAGGCGTTCGATGCTGGAATCACGATGTCACTCCAAAGGCGGCACTGACCAAGATGGCTGGCATGACGGGGGAACGCAAAATTATTGACGCTCCGACGACAAGGGACGCGACCGGCAAGGCCTGTTGCGGCCATCTGGACATGAGGATCGCCCATGACGGCAAGTGGTTCTACCATGGCACCCCGATCCCTCGCAAAGAGATGGTGTGCCTGTTTGCGTCGATGCTGACCAGACGTGACGACGGCACTTATTGGTTGGTCACGCCCGTCGAAGAGGGGATGATAGACGTCGAGGACGTACCCTTTCTGGCGGTCGAGATGTTTACCTGCGGGTCGGGGCGCGAAATGGTGTTCAGTTTTCGCACCAATGTCGATGAGATGATCACCTTGAACGGCCACCATCCCTTACGGGTGGTCTGCGACGACGGCAATGGCAATACCGGCCATCCTCCCTATCTGAGCGTGCGCGATGGGCTGGAAGCGCGGCTGACGCGGTCCGTCTATTATGAATTGGTGGCTCTGGGCATCGAGGAAAAGATCGGCGAGGAGCGGTTGTACGGCGTATGGAGCAGCGGAATCTTCTTTCCCCTGGGACGGCTCGAGGAATTGGTGTGATCCGCGACGAGATCGGCCAGAGGCTGGCTGCCGGCCAAAGACTGGCGGCTGCGCATGGGCGCGATGACCGTTCGGACAACGCCACCTCGCGCTTGCTCGGCGACACCTCGCCCGATCACCTGCCGCCGGTTCCCGGCACGGTTCTGGTGCCCGCCGCCGTGCTGGTTCCCTTGGTGTTGCGCGATGACGGAATGACCGTGCTGCTGACCCAGCGCACCGCCCATTTGATCAATCACGGCGGACAAATCAGTTTCCCCGGCGGGCGGCTGGAAGACAGCGACGCCGACGCCACGGCGGGCGCCCTGCGCGAAACCGAAGAGGAAATCGGCCTGTCGCGCGATCATGTCGATATCGTCGGGCGGCTTGACGATTACGTGACCGTCACCGGCTTCCGCGTGGTCCCAATGGTGGGATTGGTGCAGCCGCCGTTCACCCTGACTCCCGATCCCTTCGAAGTGGCCGAGGCGTTCGAGGTGCCGCTGGCCTTCGTGCTCGATCCGGCCAACCACCAGCGCCATTTCCGCGTCATGCCGAACGGCCATAAGCGCTATTATTACGCCATGCCGTTCCACGACCGTTACATCTGGGGCGCCACCGCCGCCATTCTGGTGAACCTCTCCGACGTGCTGAAGGGGTGGTCATGCTGCGCATCCTGATTGAATACATCCTGCCGATTCTGTTGCCGACGGGGCTGTGGGTGCTGTGGCTGAGCTGGCGTCAGCGCCGCGCCCGCGATGCCGGTCATCCGGTGCCCGGCTGGGACACCGTGCCGTGGAGTTGGCTGCTGGTCGCCGGTGGCGCGCTGGCGATGTTGTTGCTGATCGGCGGAGTGCTGGTCGGCAGCTATTCGACCGGCACCTATCACCCCGCGCAAGTCGATGCCAAAGGCCAACTCGTTCCCGGACGGGTCGATTGACATGGCCGAGGATGTTGACGATACGCTGCCGCCCGACACGCCTTTGGGGCAATTGCCGCCGCAGGACTGGATGGAGCAGGCGGAGACCAAGGCGGTCATCGCCGCCCTGACCGCGCAAGGGGCTGAGGTGCGTTTCGTCGGCGGTTGCGTGCGCGACTCGGTGCTGCGCCGTCAGATCCGCGATGTCGATATCGCCACCCACGATCCGCCGGACCGCGTCATCGCGCTGCTGGAGGCTGCCGGTATCAAGGCCATTCCCACCGGCATCGCGCATGGCACCATCACCGCCGTGATCAACCGCGAGCATTACGAGATCACCACGTTGCGTTGCGATGTCGAGAGCTTCGGCCGTCATGCCCGCGTCGAATTCACCGATGACTGGGCCGAGGACGCGGCGCGTCGCGATTTCACCATCAACGCCATGTTCGCCCGTCCCGATGGGATGATCTTCGATCCCTTTAACGGGCTGGCCGATCTTGGCTGCGGGCGCATCCGCTTCGTCGGCAACGCCATGCAGCGCATCGACGAAGACGTGCTGCGGCTGCTGCGGTTCTTCCGCTTCTATGCCAATTACGGGCGTCCTCCGGCGGATATCCCGGCGCTGCTGGCGTGCCGGGCGCAGGCGCATAAGCTGCCGCAACTGTCGGGTGAGCGGGTCTGCGGCGAGCTGTTCAAGCTGCTGCAAGCGCCCGAGCCGGCTTATGTGATGGCGCTGATGCTGGGGCAGGACGTGCTGCCGCATATCCTGCCCGAGGCGACCGATATCGGGCGGCTGCGCCTGTTGTGCTTTCTGGAAACGCGCGGCATCGTCCGCCCGACCATCGCCCCCGATCCGCTGCGCCGTCTGGCCGCCGTGCTGCATGTCGATGCCGCCCAGGCCAAGGCGGTGGCGGATCGGCTCAAGCTGTCGAATGTCGAGTCCAAGCGACTGGTGGCGCTGGCCGCTCCGCCGCAGATGCCCGACGACCATATGCAGCCGCGGGAGGCGCGGCGGCTGCTGTATCGCATCGGCGCCGAGCTGTTCCGCGATCTGGTGATGCTGGCCTGGGCGGCGCGCCGTGCGGTGCAGGCGCGCACGCCTCCCGGTGAGAACGACCGCTGGACGCGGCTGCTGGATCTGGCGGATGAGTGGCAGCCGGTCAGCCTGCCGGTGCAGGGGCGCGACGTGATCGCCATGGGGGTGCCGCGCGGTCCCAAAATCGGCGCGATTCTGGCGGCGATCGAACGCTGGTGGGAGGACGGCGATTACCGCGCCGACCGGCCCCAAGCGCTCGAAAGGCTAAGGGGCATTGTTGCGGAGCAGGAATAACCTTCTCTTAAACAACCGGCTGTAAGGATGGCGCCGCTGCCCTGGATTGGGCGCGCGTTGGGCTCTCTAAGGACGAATTCTTCATGCAATCACTCTGCGTTTTTTGCGGATCGAGCCCCGGTGCGGGCGACGAATACCTGAACGTCGCGCGCGCCATGGGTCGCCTGCTGGCCCGGCGCGGTATTACCCTGATCTATGGCGGCGGTTCGGTCGGGCTGATGGGGGCGATCGCCAACGCCACCTTGCGCGAAGGTGGGCGCGCCGTCGGCGTGATCCCCA
>DATGZW010000307.1:0-3776 GCA_035297005.1 Patescibacteria group bacterium | reverse complement strand
GTCGGCCACGCCGACCACGTCGGTTTCAGACTGACCGACGCCGACGGTCTCGATCAACACCACGTCATAGAGCGCCCGCATCAGCACCATGGCCGCGACCGTCAGCCCGGCCAAGCCGCCCAAGCGGTCGCGCGCCGCCATCGAGCGGACGAAGATGCCCTGGTCCTCGGGGTCGGTGGACAGCCGGGTGCGGTCGCCCAGCAAAGCCCCGCCCGAGCGGCGCGACGACGGATCGACAGCGATGCAGGCGACACGCCGCCCACGCGCCCGCCAGCCCTGGATCAGCGCGTTCATCAAGGTCGATTTGCCGACACCGGGCGGGCCGGTCATGCCGACCACCTGAGCCAACGGCGCCTCGTAAGCCTGCGACAGCAGAGCGATGACGTCCTCGGCGTCGGGCGCCTGCTCGATGCGCGCAAGGGCACGCGCCAGCGCGCCCTTGCCGCCAGACCGCAACGACGAAAGGGTGATCGGTTCGGCCACGGTCAGGCTGTCGACTCGGCACCGGCCCCCAACGCCGCTTGCGCTGCCGCCAGACGGGCGATGGGCACGCGGTAGGGCGAGCAGGAGACGTAATCGAGACCGGCGCGCTGGCAGAACCCGATCGAGGCCGGGTCGCCGCCATGCTCGCCGCAGATACCCAGCTTGAGGTCGGGGCGGGTCTTGCGGCCACGCTCGACGGCGATGCGGATCAACTCGCCGACGCCTTCCTGGTCCAGGGTGGCGAAGGGGTCGTGTTCGTAGATGCCCTTTTGCCGATAGACCGCCAGGAACGGCCCGGAATCGTCGCGCGACATACCCAGCGTGGTCTGCGTCAGATCGTTGGTGCCGAAGCTGAAGAACTCGGCGGTTTCGGCGATTTTGCCAGCCGCCAAAGCGGCGCGCGGCAGTTCGATCATGGTGCCGACGGTGTAGTGCAAGGTGGTCCCGGTGGCCTGGAACACCTCGGCGGCGGCATGGTCGATGACCGCCTTCATCAGGTCGAGTTCCTTCTTGGTGCCGACCAGCGGAATCATGATCTCGGGCACCACGGCTTCCCCGGTGGCCTTCGACACTTCGACGGCAGCCTGGAAAATGGCCCGCGCCTGCATCTCGTAGATTTCCGGATAGGTGATTCCCAGACGGCAACCACGATGCCCAAGCATCGGGTTGGATTCGTGCAACTGGTTGTTGCGCGCCCGCAGCACGGCAACGTCGGTGCCAGCGGCGCTGGCCACCTCGGCCATTTCCTCCTCGGTGGTCGGCAGGAATTCATGCAGCGGCGGATCGAGCAGGCGGATGGTCACCGGCAGGCCGCGCATGATGTCGAACAGCTTGACGAAGTCGTCCTTCTGATAGGGCAGGATCTTGTCCAGCGCATGCCGCCGCCCGGCTTCGTCCGAGGCCAGGATCATTTCGCGCACGGCGATGATGCGCTGCGGGTCGAAGAACATATGCTCGGTGCGGCACAGTCCGATGCCTTCGGCACCGAAGCGGCGCGCGGTGGCGGCGTCGAGCGGAGTTTCCGCATTGGCGCGAACCTTCAAGGACCGGATGCTGTCCACCCACTCCATCAGCGTGCCGAAATCGCCGGTCAGTTCGGGCTGAACGGTGGGCACCGCGCCCATCATAACTTCGCCGGTGGCACCGTCGAGGGTGATGACGTCGCCCTCATTGACCACCTTGCCCAAGGCGCGGAAGGTCTTGGCGCGATAGTCGATACGCACCTCTCCGGCACCGGCCACGCAAGGACGGCCCATGCCGCGCGCGACCACCGCCGCGTGGCTGGTCATGCCCCCGCGTGAGGTCAGGATGCCTTGGGCGACATGCATGCCGCCGATGTCTTCGGGGCTGGTTTCGATGCGGACCAGGATGACCTTCTCGCCGATCTTGGTCCACGCCTCGGCGTCCTCGGCTGAGAACACCACGCGGCCCGACGCGGCACCGGGCGAGGCCGGCAGGCCGCGCGCGACGACGATGCGTTCGGCGTTGGGATCCAGGGTCGGGTGCAGCAACTGATCGAGCCCGGTGGGATCGATGCGCAGCACCGCCTGTTGCTTGGAGATCAAGCCTTCGCGCGCCATGTCCACGGCGATCTTCAACGCCGCGCTGGTGGTGCGCTTGCCGGTGCGGGTCTGCAACATCCACAGCTTGCTTTTCTCGACGGTGAATTCGAGATCCTGCATGTCGGTGAAATGTGCTTCCAGCTTGTGGCGCACGTCGTCCAGATCGGCAAACACCGCCGGCATCACCTCTTCCATCGACGGCAATTCGGCGGCAGCGGCTTCGCGGGCGGCGCGGGTCAGGTATTGCGGGGTGCGGATGCCGGCGACGACGTCCTCGCCCTGGGCGTTGACCAGATATTCGCCATAGAACTCGTTGACCCCGGTCGAGGGATCGCGGGTGAAGGCGACGCCGGTGGCGCAGTCCTCGCCCATGTTGCCGAACACCATGGCCTGAATGTTAACCGCCGTGCCCCACTGCGCCGGGATGTCGTGCAGGCGGCGATAGGTGATGGCGCGCTGGTTCATCCACGAACCGAACACCGCGCCGACAGCGCCCCACAACTGGTCTTCGACGGTTTGCGGGAAGGGTCGGCCCAACTCGGCGCGAACCTTGTCCTTATAAGCGGCGACGACCTTTTTCCAGTCGTCGGCAGTCAGTTCGGTATCGAGATTAAGCTCGCGGTCGGCCTTCTGGCTTTCCAGGATTTCTTCGAAATGATGATGCTCGACGCCCAAGACAACGTCGGAATACATCTGGATGAAGCGGCGATAGCTGTCATAGGCGAAACGCGGATCGCCCGAGCGGGCCGCCAGCCCTTCGACGGTGGCGTCGTTGAGCCCCAGGTTGAGGACGGTGTCCATCATCCCCGGCATCGATGCCCGCGCGCCCGAACGCACCGACACCAGCAGCGGCGCATCGACCGCGCCGAAGCGCAGGCCCATGATTTTCTCAATCTGGCCCAGCGCCGCTTCGACCTGCTGCTTCAACTCGGCCGGATAGGTTTGGCCGTTGTCGTAGTAATAGGTGCAAACCTCGGTGGTGACAGTAAAACCGGGCGGCACCGGCAGGCCGAGATTGGCCATCTCCGCCAGATTGGCCCCCTTGCCGCCCAACAGGTTCTTCATCTCGGAACGGCCCTCGGCCGTGCCTCCGCCGAAGGCGTACACCCACTTGGTCATAACCGGCTTCCCCTATCCTTCGATATCGCGACGGGTTCACTTTAACTTACCTCCGTCATGCCCGCGCTTGTCGCGGGTATCCACGCCGTGGCGCACATCCGACCGCTGGAGGTCCGGCACCGCGTGGATGCCCGGATCAAGTCCGGGCATGACGGAATAAATAACCTCGAACGCCCCCTACCCCTCGACTTGCGAGAAGTCGGCAACCACGTCCATGACGCCGCAGACTTGACCCAACAAACGCAACCGCTGCTCCCGCTCGGCCGGGTCGGCGCTGTTGACCGTCACCCGGTCGAAGAAGGCGTCCACGGGACCACGCAACTTGGATACCTCCGCCATCGCCGCAGCGAAATTCTCCCCGGCAAGCGCCGCATGGAACTTGGCGCTCGCCTCATCCAAGGCTTGGAACAGGGCTTCTTCCTCCGCCACCCGTGACGCATCGGCGCTCGGAGCGAACGCCCGGTAAGAAACCCCGTCTTTCTTTTCTTCGATGCGAACAATGTTGGCCGCACGACGGTACGCGGTCAACAGATTTGCGCCGTCCTCGCTGTCGAGGAAGCCCTTGAGCGCATCGACGCGGGCCAGCAGGCGGACCAGATCGTCCTCGCCGCC
>DATGZW010000306.1:0-3358 GCA_035297005.1 Patescibacteria group bacterium | reverse complement strand
CACTTGCTGGAACATCTCAACGCGGCCGAGTTCACCTATCCTGGCACCAGCCTGCGACTTGTCTACTCGCTCGCCGGCGAAGCCCAAACCCCGAACTCGGTTCCACAACAGAATCCCACAGATCAGGAGGTCTGAGGCTCTGGAAGATGAACCATAAACGAATGCCCATTCCACGCATGAGCGTCACGGCGTCCTCGATTGCTTGCATGTGCCCGATATGGGCCATTTCGTCCAGGAGCCAGAGCACCGGATTCTTCTCGGTAGGCGCGCCGCTGGTGGCGCGGCGCATGATCGTGCCGATCCACAGCCTCTGCAACCGGCTCAGGGAACTGAGGCGGTCATGCGGGAGGATCAAATACACCGTCGCCTTGCCCTTGCCCTTGCGCAGGATCAGCGGATCGAAGGACGAGGTTGCGGTGTTGCGTTTGACCGCCGGCGAATCGAGAAAATTGGTGTGGCGGGACAGCGTGCTCTGCACCGACGCCAGTTCCTCGCCTTCATGCCAGGTGAGGCTTCCCCCCAGGGTGGCGATGACGCCCTGGCAGGCGTCCATCTGCTGCATGATTTCGACGGCTTTTGCGTATTTGCCCCGCGACGCGGCGATGCCGCGGACCGTGCCCAGGTGCCGTTTGCTGCGGTCGGGTTCGGCCCCACACACGAAACAGGAGAGGGCGGTGATATTGTTGCATGCCGATTCGTTCCAGTGCGGGTCTTTTTCATCGTGCTGGCGGATGACCAGGCTGTCGGCCAGGGCGCGGCACTGGTCGACAAAATCATCGGCCTTCTCATCGATGAAATCAAACGGGTTGATCGAATCACCACCCTGACCGCAGACGTTGAAGGGATCGAGGCGGATGATCCTGTGCCCAAACTTCTTGCGCCGATGCTTCGCCGTCGCCCGGAATAATTCGCCCTTGGGATCGACGACCACGCAATTGCCGCGATAGGACCGCAGATTGGGAATCAAGGCGGCCACGCCCTTGCCCCCGCCCGCTGGCGAGCAGGTGAGCAAATGGACATAATTGGTAACGCGGATCAGCCGGTTGCTGAGCCATTTCCCTCCGAAGAGAGAGGCGAAGAACATCCGGCATGCCAGGTCGCAGCGAGTCCCCGGCCAGAACAGGGCAAGCACTCCCGCCCACAGCGACGGCGGATCGGCCAGGCAGCGGCCGAGGATCAGACCGTCCTCGGACAGCAGCCCGCCGGATTCCATAAGGGAGAGCGACGCCGTGGCCGCCGACCCGTAGCTGTCGGTGACGTCACGATGGCCGAACCGCCGCCACGCCGCATATGCCAGCGCGACCAGCCCGACCAACGGGAACCGCAGCGAGATCATGGCCACGCCCAGGGCCATCACCCCGCAGGCGAGAATCAGGACGATCCGGCAAGCGGCCGCGACCAGTCCTGCGACCAATGCCCGAAATCTCTCGATCATGGCAACCTCGGCAGGGAAGGGAAGTGGTCAGTCCCCGATGCGTCCGGCCAGTTTGCCGCGTCGATCGGCGGCATTGCGTCGTCCTCCCCGGCCAGCGCCGGCGGCGATTCCTCTTCCTCCCGCGTAAGCTCGCAGGCCGAGGCCCAGGTCAGCCGGGTGCCGACGCCGATGAGCAGGGCGGCGAGAACGAACTCCAGGGGCACGAAGATGGCGGCTACTCCCAGGCAGATGAGGGCAGCCCCTCGGATGGGCTGCGACCACAGCCAGGGGGTGAGCGTCGGTAACGACGCGAAAAAGCCGTAAACCAGGGCTACTGAGCAGAAGGCGGCCAGCTCGGCCCGCAACAGCCAGCCGGGCAGCTCGCCCCCCGTGAAGACGACCAGGAAGCAGCCGCCGCCCAGGGCGGCGACGCACAGGGCGCAGGCGATGATGAAAAGCCGGCGTTGATTCATTATGATCGTTCTTTCTCAATGGAAGGGGGAAGATGGCCATCCGGGGAGGATGGCCATCCATGGAAGGGTTTCTCAGCGGTGGCCGCCGTGCGTGGGTCCGAACCCGCCGCCCATGGTGCCCATCGGATGACCGCCCATAAGGCCATGCCCCATGCCGCCCATGGGAAGGTTGCCCTGCCCGCCGGGCGTGTAGGGATTGACCAACTGCTCGGTGTTCTGATAGCGGGGCCGGTGTTGCGCGGTACGCGGCTGGTTGCCACCCGCGCGGGGAGTGCCGCCCACAGTGTTCTGGCTACCCGCGGCGTTGCGCTTGCCGCCTTTGACCTGCGGTATGGCATCCTCCTCCGCCGGTTGATAATGCGGCCGGCGCCGCTGTGGCATGGTCTTGGCGTTCTGCGCCTTGCCGCCGCCATTGCCCTTGCTTTGCCTCGAAGTCCCATTGCTTTGGGTTACATCCCCCGGCCTGGCCGATCCATCACTGGAAGGTTGTTGACTGCCCGCTGGTTGTTTAGCCGAGGGGGGTGAACTCTGCGCCGCCTGGTCATGCGCCTGGCTTGCCTTGGGGGAAGCGGCCTTGCCCGGCCCCGAACCGTTGGGCAATCCTGCCCCGGCCTCCGCCGGGGGCTTTGACTTTCCAGTGGCGGACATGCTGTCCGCCGAACTGCCTGCCTTCGCCGGCTTACCGCCTGCCGCCGTCCCATTCTGCGACGCAGTGGGCGGATTGGACGAAGACGCGGCGTTCTTGCTCCCGGATGACGCGGCGTTCACATTGGCATTTGCGGCGTCGAGCGCGGCAGTGGCCGCCGGAGCCGCTGTGGCCCCCGGCTCCGGTTCCGCCTCGCTCTCGGTGGACGCGGCCTGCGCCATGGCCGCCGGAGGGGCAGCCGCCGGAGCCAACGGAGCGGTTTGGGAAGCTGTCACTGTTACCCGCCCCGGCGTTCCGCCGAACAGCGGGCCGCTATGAGCCGGAGCGCCGGTCGGCGGCCCGATCTTCGGAACCTGGACATTCGACATGCCCATCCCGCCGCCCATGCTGCCGCCCATGGCGTTAGTCTGCATCGCCAGTTGGGCCGAAGCCTTATTGAGTTGTTCCTCGGCCCCTTTATTCCAGGTCTTCCACTGTTTTCGTTGCTGGGCGTCCTTCGCGTCCAGCTTCTGCTTCGCTGTGAGCTGGCGGCCCGGCCCGCCGGCTGCCGCCCAACCCTTGCTCGCAAAGGACCGCCAGCCGATCAGCGCCGCGACGGCCAGGACGGCGGTCACGGCGGCAGCTTTTTTCCCTTTGAAGGCGTAGACCAGCACGGTCGCCGCGATGACGGCGATCGCCATCCAGCCAAAACTGCCCAGGAACCACCCGAGCAGCATCGTGATCATAAAAGTTGTCATGCTCTGAAGCCCTTTCATCGTTGTGAGACAGGGGGCGGCGCGCGCCGCCCCGCTTTGATCAACGCCCGGGCGCGCTGCCCGTGGCTCC
>DATGZW010000305.1:0-3378 GCA_035297005.1 Patescibacteria group bacterium | reverse complement strand
TGACTGAATAGCCGCACACCGAGAAATTCCCAACAATCGCTTCCGCCACAGCGAAATCATCCTCGATAAGAAGGATGGAAACCCCTGACCGCTGCATTGGCAGAGAACTATCTGCACTGGTGGCCATGGAAGATAGTTGCTGATTTTTCAATTTTCCAACCTGCGATAGACGTCACACACAAAGTATTGATACTTGCGCAAAGGTGGGTATCACATAAGGGCTGATCTATAGCAGGCACCGGTCATTCATGTGGCGAAATCTTGTCATTTTCGCCTTAATCGTGATTTTGTCGATCCGATATAGTTGTAACGGATACCCACACCCGGCGCAGGGCATCCCGTCAAGAGAATATCAGACAAGGCCACCATCAGAATAATAAAGATAATTTTATGATAATGAATATACTTTTAGCTATTAACCCCACAACCTCTATTCTAAAAATATTTTCATAACAATAAAAAATATTTGAATATTATGAGCAAACAACATGTGCAAAATATTCAGATGACACAGGGGCAAAGCTGGCGGCGCCACGGAGCCTTGCCCCCAGATAGTTTACCGGCAATGCACCGCACCGGCAAAAACTGGCTGTGTATTGGCACTCCATTAAATACAAACCCGGAGTTCTCTGACGTGGGAACAGCTCAGTCACCGTTCAATGCGCTGCCGATACATCATGCCGCGCAGACCTCGCTCCACACCGCCCGCCTCTTGCTGATCGAGGACGACGCCGAGACGGCCGAGGATATCGTCAGCGACTTCGGCGCCCGCGGCTATGCGGTCGTGCATGTGGCCAACGGCCTTGAGGGGCTGAGCCAAGCACGGGCCAACGACTACACCCTGGTGATCGTCGACCGCATGCTGCCCGGTCTCGACGGGCTGTCGATCCTTGAGACATTGCGGCGCGAACACTTCCAATTCCCGGTACTGGTGCTCAGCGCGTTGGGCGATGTGGACAACCGGGTGCGCGGCCTCAAGGCGGGTGGCGACGACTACCTGACCAAGCCCTTCGCCTTCGCCGAACTGGCGGCACGGGTCGAGGCGCTGTTGCGCCGTCCGGGTGTCACCCGCGAAACCACTCTGCGCGCCGGGCCGCTGGAAATGGACCTGATCGACCGCAAGGTGTGCCGAGGCGAGCGCTCCATCGACCTGCTGCCGCGCGAATTCAAATTGCTGGAATTCCTGGTGCGGCGTCCGGGGCAGGTGATGACCCGCGCCATGCTGTTGGAAGATGTGTGGAACTACCGCTTCCTGTCCGAGACCAATCTGGTCGATGTGCATATCGGCAAGCTGCGGCGTAAGATCGACGCGCCCGGCGAGACGCCGATGATTCACACGATCCGCGGCACCGGCTTCATGCTCTGCGTCCCCGCCTGAACGCGAAGAGCGTCGCCTTGCTGCTGCCCGAGATGTTCCGCACCTCGACCTTCCGCCTGACCGTCATCTTTTCCGCGACGTTCGCCCTGTCCACCTTGCTGCTGTTCGCGTTCATCTATTGGCAGACCACGGTGGTCGAAACCGAACGCGTCAATGCCGCCCTGGTGCGCGACGCCGATGCCATCGCCAACGCGCCGCCGCTGGAAATACTGCGGTCGGTGACGATCCGTCTGGCGGCGGATTTTCACCGCGTCACCTATGCCTCGCTGTTCACCGTCAACGGGCACCCCTTGGCCGGCAACCTGGATCGCCTGCCCGAGGGCGTGCCCCTGGATGGGCGGGCGCACCGCACCAACATCGTAATGCCCGAAAGCGGCGGATCGAACCGCGAGGTTGTCATGGTGGTGGCGCGCCGCCTTGCCAACGGCCAGCTTCTAGTGCTTGGCCGCAGCATCGACAGCCTGGACAATCTGCGTGCCGTGGTCATGCGCGCGCTTGAGGAAGGCGGCACCCCGATGGTGTTGCTGTCGCTGCTGGCCGGTGCCATCCTCAGCCGCCGCGCCCAACGGCAGATTAAATCGGTCCACCTAGCCGCCGAGCGCATCATGCGCGGGAACCTGCAAGAGCGCTTGCCGGTGCGCGGCAACGCCGACGATTTCGGCCGCCTGACCAACAGCGTCAATCACCTTCTCGACGAGATCGAGCGGCTGGTCGAGGAAGCCAAGAACACCACCGACAACATCGCCCACGATCTTCGCACACCGCTGACCCGCGTCCGCAGCCGCCTGGAGCGGGCGCGCGAGACGGCGCAAACACGGGCGGAATTGGAGGAAATGGTGGATCGCGCCATTGTCAGCCTGGACCAAACGCTGCGCATCATCACGGCCTTGCTGAGAATCAGCCAACTCGAAGACGGCCGCCGCCGCGCCGCCTTTTCGATGGTCGATTTGAAGACGATCGTCCAGGAAATCGGCGACCTCTACGAACCCTTCGCCGAGGAGAACGATGTCCGCTTTTCCATCGAGGCCCAAGACATCACAGCGGTCTTGGGCGATCCCGATTTGCTCAGCGAAGCGATTGCCAACATCGTCGATAACGCCATAAAGTTCACCCCAGCCGGGGGCTGGGTGCGTTTGTCGGTCGAACAGAATGGGCGAATTCCGGCGATCACGGTGACCGACAGCGGCCCCGGCATTCCCTCCGAAGAGCGCGAGGCGGTGATGCGCCGGCTCTACCGCTCCGACAAAAGCCGCCATATCGACGGCTGCGGTCTGGGGCTCAGCTTGGTCGACGCCATCATCAAGCTGCACGACTTCCGTCTGGTCATCAAGGATGGAGACGCTGGCATCGGCTGCGTCTTCCAACTGACCTGCGGCAGATCCCAATAGGCTTCGCATCGGGACAGAAGATCGAATGCGATGTCCGATTCCCCGGACATCGCATTCAACGACATTCAAACTTTAGAAGGTCAGACGCGCACCAACCATCGGGTCGATGGTATGGTCATGCAGATAGCCTGAGGCAAGGCCATTCTGCACCTGGGACAGCATGGCGCCGCCATAGACGTCGAAGCGCTTGGTGAACTTGTAGTCGGCGACCAGCGACAGAGCATTCAGGTTGCCGCTGCAGCCGGAACTACGCGTGCTGGCGCAAGAGTTGTTGACGCCGGTGGCGAAGCTGTTCTGACTATAGCCGTAATAGGCGCCGGTCACGTCCAGCTGTTCCGTCACCGCGTATTTCACGCCGGTCCAATACACATCCAAAAGCTTGTTCTTGTTGTAGGACGTGTTGGACAGGCTGCTCAGAATATAGCCGCCGACGTCGGTGCTGCCATTCGCCAGCGGGTCCGACGGATTGGAGAAGCGGATATGCTCGTAGCCGCCATAGATCTTGGCCGGACCGACGGTGTATTTGGCCATCAGGGCAATTGACGCATTATCGGACTGCGTACCAGTCAGATCACCCGTCGGAGTGAATTCGCCGGGGCTCAGCGCCGCCGC
>DATGZW010000304.1:0-6851 GCA_035297005.1 Patescibacteria group bacterium | reverse complement strand
CTACTTCTCGGAACAGCGGGCCAGCGATCACGGATTGTTGCTTGGTCATCTTATCAAATCGCGTACCGATGGCGAACTGGTATTCCCGCTGTCGCGGCGGATCACCGGCACCCATGGGTCTTTCCTCGGGGTTGCGGTGGTGGGGGTTCGTGCGGAGGCGTTGTCGGAAATGTTGGGAACCTTGAGCATTCCCTATCGCTTCAGCGTGGCCGTCTATGGTGCCGATGGGGGCTTGCTGGCCCGCCATCCTTTCCTTGACGATCAGCGCATGCTGACGGCCCGGATGCCGGCGTTGACCAGGGATACTATCGTCTCCACCGCCGAAGACGGGGGCGCGGCGGGGGCTCGCGACCCCCAATTGCGGGCCTGGACGCTGCTGCCGGGCGCGCCGGTGGCGGTGGTGGTCGATCTGCCGATGAAAGAGGTGCTGAGCAGTTGGCGGCGCGCAATTTTCCCGTCGCTGCTGTTCGGCTTCACCGCTTTGGGCGGGGTCACCCTGCTGGGTACCGTGGCGATCCGCCGCGCCCGTGCCGAGCATAAGGTGCAATGCCGCTTGCTGCGTGCAGGCGAGGTGCTGGAAGCCATGTTGGCCGAGAAGGATGCCCTGTTGGCCGAGGTGCATCACCGGGTGAAGAACAACATGCAGGTGATCGTCAACCTGTTGCAGATGGAGGCCGCCCGGCTGACCGACGTCACCGCTCAGCAGCGCTTGGATGCGCTGGCGCGCCGCGTGGTGTTGATCGGCCGGGTGCATGAGCACAGCTATGCCTCGGATAGTTTCGCCCGCATGGACATAGCCCGGCAGTTGACCGAACAATGCCGCTGTCTGGCCGAAATGCGCCCCGGAGCCGTGGTGTCCGTGCGCGCCGAAGCGTTGTCCTGCGGGCTCGATGTGGCCTTGCCGTTGTCCTTGATCGCCCATGAATTGGTCAGCAACGCCTTGGCGCATACCGGACAGCACGCCAGGGTGACGGTCAGTCTGGTCCGTCAGGCCGGATGGATCGACCTGAAGGTCTGCGATTCCGGATCAGGACCGGGAAAAATAGGCGGGCAGGGCTTGGGGTTGATGCTGGTCAACGCCCTGGCCGGGCAGGTTGGCGCCACTGTCACGACACGCGCCGATGATGGCTATTGCGTCACCGTGACCATGGCCGAAGCCGAGTTCGATGGCACCACATCCACCGTTGTACCGGCCTGAAACGCCGAAAGCGCCCGCACCCGATTGGGTGTGGCGCTGTCAACGTAGTTGACGAAGCCGTCGTGCGGAGCTTAGAACCCCTCGCGCTCGAGGCGCTTACGCTCCAGCTTGCGGGCGCGGCGCACGGCCTCGGCCTGTTCGCGCGCACGCTTCTCCGAGGGCTTCTCGTAGTTACGGCGCAGCTTCATTTCACGGAAGACACCCTCACGCTGCATCTTTTTCTTGAGGGCCTTCAGGGCTTGATCGACGTTGTTGTCACGGACGAGAACCTGCACGTTAAGTCACCGCTCCTCTACGCTTACGCTTCGGGCAAAACGTTAAGGACGGCCTTACGCCGTCCGGGAAAACGTTACATAGCACGATGATGGTCCCATCGGCAAGGCTTTAGCTTGGGCCTTTACCATCGGAACCGCTCCGCCCATATTGGTGGGCATGGCAATCCTTGAAATCGCCCGTATGGGCCACCCCATCCTAACGCAATTGGCCCGTCCGGTGGAAGACCCCACGGACGCGGCGGTCTCCGCCTTGGTCTCCAGCATGCTGGAGACGCTGTTTTCGGCCGGCGGCGTCGGTTTGGCGGCGCCCCAGGTGAAGGCCAGCGTGCAGTTGGTGCTGTTCGAGGTGCCGTCGCACCGCGCCGCCGCCGGGTTTGGCGTGCCGTTGACGGTGTTGGTCAACCCGATCATCACGCCGCTCGACGAGGCGATAGAGGAAGAGTTCGAGGCCTGTTTGTCGATGCCTGGCCTGACCGGTCTGGTGCCGCGCTGGCGGCGCATAGGCTATCGCGGGTTGGGGCTTGACGGCAAGCTGATCGAGCGCGAGGCCGAAGGTTTCCATGCCCGCGTGGTTCAGCATGAATGCGATCATCTGGCCGGGCTGCTCTATCCGTCGCGGATGCGCGACCTGGGTAGCCTGGCCTTCAAGGATGAGTTGCTGCGCCAGCAGAGCGCTTGGCGCGACAACGACGACGAAACCGAGGAACAGGAGCTCCGCCATGACGCCGCCGGTGCATGACATGCGTGATATTCGCGACCAATTGGTTGTGGCGGCATTGGCGCATGTGCCGTTCGACGGCTGGGCCGAGCGGTCGTTGCGTGAGGCGGCTAAGGATCTTGGCTTCGACGCCAGCATGGGCGAACGCGCCTTTCCCGGCGGCGCGGTCGAAGCCGCCATCCATTTCGCCGATCTGGCCGACCGTCGATTGACAGCCGATGCCGCCGCCGCCGATCTGCGGGCGATGCCGGTGGGCAAGCGCATCGCCTGGCTGGTACGCCGCCGCCTGGAGCCGTGGACCGAACAGCGCGAGGTCATCCGCCGCGCCATCACCTTGCTCAGCCTGCCCAACCATGCCGCCGATGCCGTGCGGGCGACGTGGCGGACGGTCGATGCTTTATGGTATGCGGCGGGAGATGTCTCGGCTGATTTCAGCTACTACACCAAGCGGGCCACTTTGGCAGCGATCTATATGGCGACGCTGCTGTACTGGCTGGAAGACAAATCAGACGATTTCATCGAGACCTGGGCCTTTCTGGATCGCCGTTTGGCCGATGCCAGGGCCTTGCCCAAATGGGGGCAGCAGGTCAAGCAGGGGCTGAGCCGCTTGCCTAATCCGCTGGCGCTGGCAGGGATGACGTTGACCGGGCGCAAGCGCTTCGGCATCCGCGCCTAGGCTGTTATGTCGTTGGTTGCTACTGGTTCTGTTTGGGGGGCAGTCTGTAGTCGTCATGCCCACGCTTGTCGCGGGTATCCACGCGGTTCGGCAAGACGACGGCCGGAGGTGCGCCACGGCGTGGATTACTGGGACAAGCCCGGTAATGACGATTTTTAGTTGATGTGCATTCGGGCCATGTCCTAGCCGCTTATTCGCTTTTGGCGGGCTCGGGGGTGGTGTTGGAGGCAGTCGCAGCGGCCGCCGATTCAGCGGCGGCGATCTTGCGCCGCTGACGCCACCAGTTGAAGGCGGTGACGCAGCCGACCATAACGACGATGATGCCCAGCGCCGCCATCTTGGATTCGCCGGCATAACTTTCCAGCGCCTTGCCAAGGAAATAACCGCCCCAAGAGAAGGTGTTGGCCCAAATCAGCGCGGCGATGAAGTTCATCACGGCGAATTTGAACCGCGATACCCCGGTCATGCCGATCAGGAACGGGCTGACGTTGCGGATGCCATAGATGAAGCGGAACGAGAGGATGAACAGGTTTTCGTGCCGGCGCAGCAGGCGGAACGCCCAATCGATCTTGGCCGCCATGGTCGGCCAGCGTTGCAGCAAGGGTGATCCATATTTGCGCCCGATATAATACCAAGTCTGGTCGCCGCCGAAGCTGCCCAGCAGCGCGCAAAGGGTCAGCATGGCGACCGATAGGGTGACTTCACCGCCGGAAATCAGGGCGCCGGTCAGCAAGACGATGGTTTCGCCTTCCAAAAAGGTCCAACCCAGGATCGCCAGATAGACCAGCGACGCATGGTTGTTAGCGGTATCGACGATCCATTGTTCCAAAAGGGGTACCTGGTTGATATCGCTGAGAAGGGCTAACGGGTGTCAAAATCCCCGCAAACGCCTAGCCCCGTCAATGAAAGAATTCCAGACGGTCGGTAAGGCTCGTTGCGGCCCCGTTCGGTTGCCGCCCTTTACTCCTTAGCGTGGAGGCTCAGGCGGTTGACGTGTCCCATCTTGCGGCCGGGGCGGGCTTCGGCTTTGCCGTAAAGATGCAGCTTGGCTCCCGGTTCGGCCAGCAAAGCGGGAACCTGGTCGATGTCGTCGCCGATCAAATTGGTCATTACGGCATCCGAATGGCGTGCCGGGCTGCCCAAGGGCAGGCCGCAGACGGCGCGAACGAATTGCTCGAACTGATCGGTCAGGCAGGCGTCCATGGTCCAATGCCCGGAATTATGCGGGCGCGGGGCCATTTCGTTGACCAACAGGCGCTGGTCGCGGGTGACGAACAACTCGACGGCCAGCAAGCCGACCAACTCCAACGCCTCGACGGTGCGCCGGGCGATCTCGGCGGCCTCGGCGGCCAAGGCGGCGGAGATCGGCGCGGGGGCGATGGTGACATCAAGGATATGGTGCTTGTGGCGGTTCTCGACGGTGTCGAAGCAGGCATGTCCGCCATCAATCCCGCGCGCCACCACCACCGAAACTTCGCGCTCGAAATCGATGAAGCCTTCCAGCACCGCCGGAGCGCCGTTCATCGTCTCCCAGGCCTCGGCCAGATTGGTTTCGGGGTCGATCTTCACCTGCCCCTTGCCGTCATAGCCCAGCCGCGTGGTCTTCAGCACCGACGGGCGGCCCAGTTCGGCGACGGCGCGCTCCAACTCGGCCAAGCTGGACACCGGCCGCCACGGCGCGGTGGCGATGCCGATCGAGCCGAAGAAGCTCTTTTCGACCAGACGGTCCTGCGCCGTTTCCAGCACCCGCCAGCCGGGCCGTACCGGCACGCGGTCGGACAGGATGCGCACGCTGCCGGCGGGGATGTTTTCGAATTCGAAGGTGACGACATCGACGGCGGCGGCGAAGCGGGCCAGGGCGTCGAGGTCGTCATAATCGGCGACGGTGGTGACGGCCGATACCTGCGCCGCCGGAGAGTCCGTCTCGGGGCAATAGATATGGCAGCGATAGCCCAGCCGTGCGGCGGCCAAAGCGGTCATGCGGCCCAGTTGGCCGCCGCCGATGATGCCGATGGTGCCGCCGGGCGCGATCACCCGCAAAGGATCAACCGGCATGGCTCTCCTCGTCGACCGGGACGTCGGCGACGGCGGCGGTCTGGCGTTCGCGCCATCCATCCAGCCGCGCCGCCAAGGCGGGGTCATGCAAAGCCAGCACCGACGCGGCCAGCAGTCCGGCATTGATGGCGCCGGCCTTGCCGATGGCCAGGGTGCCGACCGGCACGCCGCCGGGCATCTGGACGATGGACAGCAGACTGTCCATGCCCTTGAGCGCCTTGCTTTCGATGGGCACGCCGAACACCGGCAATGGCGTCATGGCGGCGGTCATGCCGGGCAGATGAGCGGCGCCGCCGGCTCCGGCGATGATGATTTGAAGGCCGCGCTGCCGCGCCGTGCTGGCGTAATCGTACAGCCGCTGCGGCGTGCGATGCGCCGAGACGATCCGCGTCTCGAACAAAACACCCAGAGCCGTGAGGGTCTCGGCGGCATGCCGCATGGTCGGCCAATCCGACTGGCTGCCCATGATAATGCCGACCTTCGCCTGTTCCATATCCATGTCCCCGGATCCGACCCCTTGCGCGCGAAAGGCGGCATTATAGGCAGGGCGGTCCTGAACGCAAGGGAAGCCGCAACCGCGCGCCACGCCGCTGGAATTCCGCAGGAATTTTGTCGGACCCGCGTGTAGAGTAGGATTTCTCGCCGTTGGTCAGAGAAGGTCTTCGCCATGGGGGACGATTTCATTGCCGCGCCGCCGATGCCGGTCGGGCCGGTGTCCGACCACTCGGACCACCATCCGGGGGGCGGAGCGTCGCATCATCGGGGCTTGGCCAGCCGGCCGGTGCGCCCGCGTTCAGTGATCGACGTGGCTTCGGTGCTGGGCATGCCCGAGGGCTCGATCCCCAAGCCGTTGCAGGACTCGATCGCCGCCCTGATGCAGGAAGTCGAGCATCTGCGCGCCGAACTGGCCCTGGCGCATCACCATGAAACCTGGCTGGAGGGACGTGGCGACCACCATCCGGTGTTGCCGGTGTACCATCGCCGCGCTTTCATCCGAGAATTGGGGCGGCTGCTGGAGCAATCCCAGCGGGCGCTGCTGCCGGGTTCGCTGCTGTATTTGCATGTCGGCGGCATCGAGCAACTGCGCGAGGTGCATGGGCTGGCGGCGGGCGAGGCGGCGTTGCGCCAAGTGGCGGACACCATCCGCCTGGACCTGCGCCAGACCGATTTGCTGGGCTATCTGGACAGCGGCGATTTCGTTGTCGGGTTGGCGGTGGCCGAGGATGAAGGGGCTGACGAGAAGGCCGATGCGATTATCGCCCATGTGACCGAACAGCCGTTCCTCTGGGAGGGCCGGCGCTTCCTGTTCACCGTCGCCGCCGGCCTTGCACATTTCCGCGAGGGCGACACCGCCGAGGGGCTGCTGACGATCGCCGACGCCGCGCGGCGCAGCCATCCGCGGGGGTGATGTCGGGGGCGCATCCACTCCCCCGCCGTCATGCCCGGACTTGTTCCGGGCATCCACGACGATAGGGCGGAAGTTATTGTTTCATAATGTTATTTTTGCTGATCTGCGTGGATGCCCGGAACAAGCCCGGCCATGACGAATAGGGGGCTTCCGCCACCCTTACGGCATCAAAACGTCAGCACACCCTCGGGGATGCCGATCAGCAGCAGCGGGCAGGGATTGCCGACGCCGCGCCGCACGCGGTCTTCCAGTTTACGCCAATGGGTGCTGGCTTGGCCGAACTTGTCTGAACAGAACACCTCGGACCACGCCGTAGTGAAGTCGCATTTGGCGCTGTCCATGCGCCGGGTGACGGCGGTTTCTTGCCGCTTGGTCGGTTCGACGCCGAAAGGACGCAGGTCGTCATAGCAGGTGACCCCGCGCGTGTGGGCGAACCGCAGGATCGCCGCGCGGATGTTGTCATGCAGCGAACTGCCGCGCGTCAGGATGATGCCGACGGAAATAGCGGCCTCGGCATGCAG
>DATGZW010000303.1:0-3796 GCA_035297005.1 Patescibacteria group bacterium | reverse complement strand
CCGAATTGACCGGCGAACTGGACGACCAGGAGGATTTCTCGCGGTCCCTGCGTGAGATGATCGCCGCCCTGAACATCGAGATGAACGACCAGGAGACCGAGGAGGACATCGAGGACGAGGAAACCCAGGACGCCCAGGGCGCCAATACCGGCCCGCAGGAAAAGGCGCAGTCGGGCGAAAGCGGCGCCAGCCCGCAGGACGGCGGCGGCGACGCGGCCATGGGCGAGGCGGAAAGCCAAGGCGCGCAGGAAGGCGAGGACCAGGACGGCGAGTCGATGATGGTGCCCGGTCACGGCACCGACGAGGCCGGGGGCCCGGCGCGCAATCGTCCCGGTCACAATTCCCAGTGCGATCCGCACGAGAAGCCCTACACCCCCTATACCACCGCCTTCGATCAGGTGGTGGTCGCCTCCGATCTGTGCGACATCGACGAGTTGCACCGGCTGCGCCATCAATTGGATCAGCAATTGCAGCATCTGCAAGGCGTGGTGTCACGTCTGGCCAACCGCCTGCAACGCCGCCTGATGGCCAAGCAGACCCGTTCGTGGTCGTTTGATCTTGATGAAGGCTTGCTCGATGCCGGGCGTCTGGCCCGCGTCGTCACCAATCCGATGCACAGCCTGTCGTTCAAGCAGGAAAAGGACACCGACTTCCGCGACACCGTGGTCACGCTGTTGATCGACAATTCCGGCTCGATGCGTGGCCGTCCGATCACGGTCGCCGCCATGAGCGCCGACATCTTGGCCCGCACCCTGGAGCGCTGCGGCGTCAAGGTCGAGGTTCTGGGCTTCACCACCAAGGCGTGGAAAGGCGGGCAGTCGCGCGAACGCTGGGTGTCCGAGGGCAAGCCGCCCGCACCGGGACGTCTCAACGATCTGCGCCATATCGTCTACAAGGCCGCCGACATGCCGTGGCGGCGGGCGCGCAAGAACCTTGGCTTGATGCTGCGCGAAGGCATCCTCAAGGAGAACATCGACGGCGAAGCCCTGCTGTGGGCGCATTCGCGGCTGTCGATGCGGCCTGAACAGCGGCGCATTCTGATGGTCATCTCGGATGGCGCGCCGGTCGATGATTCGACCCTGTCGGTAAACACCGGCAGCTATCTGGAACGCCATCTGCGCGAGGTGATCGGCTGGATCGAAGGCGGCTCGGGGGTCGAGTTGGTGGCTATCGGCATCGGCCACGACGTCACCCGCTATTACCGCCGCGCCGTCACCATCATGGACGCCGAGGATCTGGGCGGGACCATGCTCAAACAACTGACCAGCCTGTTCGAGGAAGAAACCCCGCTGTCCCGCCGCCGCGCCCGGTAGAGCAGGGCGGCGGGTGGGCAATTGTATAATCTAAAACCGTCATGACCGTGCTTGTCACGGTCATCCACGCGGTTCGGCGAGACGACAGCCGGCGGTCACTTGATTCGGCCGGATGTGCACGACGACGTAGATCACCGGCACAAGGCCGGTGATGACGATGTTTGATGGAATGCTGGTAACGCCACAAACAAAATGTGGCGTTACCAAACTGCCCTCTTACAGCCCGCCCAGGCAGAGATATTTCGACTCGACGAAATCGTCGATGCCGTATTTCGAGCCTTCGCGGCCGATACCGGATTCCTTGACGCCGCCGAACGGGGCGACCTCGGTCGAGATGATGCCTTCGTTGATGCCGACCATGCCGTATTCCAGCTTTTCCGCCACCCGCCAGCAGCGGCCAATGTCGCGCGAGTAGAAATAAGCGGCCAGACCGAATTCGGTGTCGTTGGCGAAGGCGACGGCTTCGTCCTCGCTGTGGAAGCGGAACAGTGGAGCGACCGGGCCGAAGGTCTCCTCGCGGGCGCATAGCATGTCGCGGGTGACGCCGGTCAGGATGGTCGGCTCGAAGAAGGTGCCGCCAAGTTCATGGCGCTTGCCGCCCAGGGCCAGCGTTGCGCCCTTGGCCAGGGCGTCGGCGATGTGGCGTTCGACCTTCTCCACCGCTTGCTCGTTGATCAACGGACCTTGGTTGCTGTCGCCCGACAGGCCGGGGCCGACCTTGAAGGTTTTGACCGCTGCGGCTAGCTTGGCGGCGAAGGCGTCGTAGACGCCGTCTTGGACCAGCAGGCGGTTGGCGCAGACGCAGGTTTGCCCGGCATTGCGGTATTTCGAGGCCAACGCCCCTTGGACGGCGGCATCGAGATCGGCGTCGTCGAAGACGATGAACGGTGCATTGCCGCCCAGTTCCAGGCTGACCTTCTTCACCGTCGTCGCCGATTGGGCCATCAACAGCTTGCCGATTTCGGTGGAGCCGGTGAACGACACCTTGCGCACCAGCGGGTTGCTGGTCAGTTCGGCGCCGATCTCGGCGGGATCGGCGGTGGTGACAATGTTCAGCACACCCTTGGGAATGCCGGCGCGCTCGGCCAACACCGCCAGCGCCAGGGCGGACAGAGGGGTGTCCTCGGCAGGCTTGATGACCACGGTGCAGCCGACGGCGATGGCCGGGGCGACCTTGCGGGTGATCATCGCCAGCGGGAAGTTCCACGGCGTGATCGCCGCCACCACGCCGATCGGCTGCTTGATGACGACGATGCGCTTGTTGTTGGCGAAGGTGGGGATGGTGTCGCCATAGACCCGCTTGGCCTCTTCGGCGAACCATTCGACGAAGGATGCGCCATAGACCACCTCGCCGCGCGCTTCGGCCAGCGGTTTGCCTTGCTCGGCGGTCATCAGCACCGCCAGATCCTCTTGGTTGGCCAGGATCAGCTCGAACCATTTGCGCATCACCGCGCCGCGTTCCTTAGCCGTCTTGTCGCGCCAGGACGGCCAAGCGGCATTGGCGGCCTCGATGGCGGATTTGGCCTCGGCCCGGCTCAGATCGGGCACCGCGCCGAGCAGGCTGCCATCAGCGGGGTTGGTGACGGCGAAGCTGCGGCCAGAGGCCGCCTCGACCCAGGCGCCGTCGATATAGGCGCGGCTTTGCAGCAGGGTCGGGTCTTTGAGGGAAAGGACGGGGCGCTCGAAAGTCATGGCGATTCCTCGCTGAAGGCGGAGTGCGGCGATGGTCGCCGCCCGAGTCGGCAGTGTCAATGTCGGTTGTGCGGCTGAACGACGCAACCCCGCCGCTTTATTCGGCCGGACAGACTACTTTCGCCGGCTTCCAGGCGTGCCATGTCAGCAGGGCCGAGGCGCTCATGGTCGCTAGGATCAGCGCCACACAGCCCAGCCATCCGGCATGCAGCCACAGCCAGCCGGGCACCACCGCGCCGACGCTGCCGCCGATGTAATAGAAGCACACATACAGTCCCAGCGCCGTCGATTTGGCGTGGCGCGCCGCTTGTCCGACATAGCCCATGGCGGCGGATTGGGCCAGGAACACGCCGATGACATAGAGAGCCAATCCGGCCAGAACCAAGGTGAGGTCGGGGCTCAGGGTGGTCAGCAGACCGGCGCAACTGGTCGCCACCGCCAGCATCATCGCCCGTCTGCGGCCCAAGCGGCGAATGATCGCGCCGCTGCGGGTGCTGACCACCGCGCCGATGGGATAGACCAGGAAGATCATGCCCAATTGCGGGGTGCTCAGCGAAAAGGGCGGCAGTGACAGGTGGAAGTTCACATAGGTGAAGGTCGCCACCATCGAGAACAGCACGGCAAAACCGGCAACGAAGGTCGCCAGCAGCGCCGGGTTGCGCAGGTGGTCGATGACGGCTCCCACTCCCGCCGGGGCGGCGGCGAGCGCCTTGGGCTTGTGGCGGGCGGCGGGAAGCCAGCCCCAGACCATCGCCGCGCAGGTCAGACTGAACAGGGTCAGCACCCCGAAC
>DATGZW010000302.1:0-2460 GCA_035297005.1 Patescibacteria group bacterium | reverse complement strand
AAGACCACGGCGTGGTATTCCGGCAGGATGCCGCCTTCGTAGTTCTCGTCGCGCAGGGACAGGTCGGCGAAGAACAGGTGGTGGTTGACGATGACGATATCGCTTTCGATGGCGCGCTGGTGCATCAGGGTGATGAAGCAGCGCTCGAAATTCGGGCACTTCTGTCCCGTGCACATGTCGGTGCGCGCATCCACCTTGCCCCAGGCGGTGCTCGATTCCGGCAGGTTCTTGATCTCGGCGCGGTCGCCGATTTCGGTGGTCTGCTCCCAGGCGCGGATGATCTCGAAATCCGCGACCTCTTCCAGACCGCTCAGCACCGGATCCTTTTCGGCGTCGTAAATCTTCTGGCGGCAGGCGTAATTGCCGCGGCCCTTCATGTAGCAGACCTTCAGGGGCCGCGAAAAATGCTGCTGGAGGAAGGGGACGTCCTTGAAAAAAAGCTGCTCCTGGAGGTTCTTGGTGCCGGTGGAAACCACGATGCGCTTGCCGGAATTGAGCGCCGGGACGAGGTACGCCAGGGTTTTGCCGGTGCCCGTGCCGGCCTCGACGATCAGGTGGCGCTTGTCGGCGAGGGCCGACTCGACGGCTTCGGCCATCTCCACCTGGCCCGCGCGGAATTCGTACTTCGGGTGCCACTTGGAGAGCGTGCCGTGGCGCGAGAAGAACTGGCGGGCGCCTGCGGGTCGGGCCTGGGTGGGCATCGGATAGTTCGATTCTAACCCAGGATGGCGCGTTACTCAGGAGGCTTTAGCGGGCGGGGTTGGGGAGGTCGGCGATCCAGATATTGCCAGTCCGCTCAGCCATGGTGAAGACGACTTTGTTGCGAGCGGCGGTCAGGCGCCGAAGGCCGCCGGGGACATAAATGGTAGATCGGCGGGCGCTGTGGAGGTGGTATACGGCGAAAGCATCGCCAACGGGGTGTTTGGTGACGGTGTCGAGTTTCTGAGCCCAGATGCAATGGAAGCCGTCGCGGGGCGAGAGGAAGAAGAGGGTTGCGCCGTCTGGAGCCACATCCACCAGATAGTCTCTGAAGTCTTCGGACACGCTGATTCGGTCGCCGGGGGTAGAGGAGCGGTCTGGCAGGATCGGCATGACATAGATATTCGGGACGGGGCGGGAACCGGCAGGCGCGCCCTCGCCGTAGGCGGCCCACCAGCGGCCGTCCGGAAAGCCGCGGGCGGGGGCTAACCATGGGCCAATCCGGCGCGACGCCCGGGAAGCGAGATTGAGCAGGTAGATGGCGCCCGGAGGGGGATCGGCATCTTTCGACACCAGGAGTGCATTGGGGCCTGCCCAGTCGCGAACGGTGCAGGGTTCGCACACTTCTTCTGGAGTGCCCCCGGAGAACGGAATGACGAAACCTTTCTGGGTGGGTGGCGTGTCGGTTGTAGCGGTGTAGGCGACGCGCAGGCCGTCGGCACTGATATCTTCCGCCAAGGGCCGGGTGCGGCGAACGGTGGCGAGGTCGGTTCGCTGGCCGGTTGTGAGGTCTTTCGACATCAAGTGCACATCGTCGGAGCGGACGGAGAACCAGGCGACGCGATTGCCATCATCGGAGACGGAACACCCGACGTCGGAGCCGAGGTCTTCGGTGATGCGAACGGCATCGCCGGAGGCTTTGAGCGTCAACGGATCGATGGGCACGGACCAGACGTCGTCGTTTTGGACTGCGCTCGCGAAGACCAGACGATTGCCGGCGAGCAGGGGCCGGGACTCGATGCCCGTGCCGGCCGTGAGGCGCTGACGAGGGCCGCGTGCGTGGAATGTGGCGGGGTCGATTTCGACGGAGAAGAGATTGGTGGCATCCGCGGAGGCGGCGCTGAAGATGAACCGATTGCCTGCCCAAGCGGTAGGGTAGTTGCCACGAATTAGGGCTCTGGTCGCGTCGGCCAGACCGGTAGGTACGGGGTCGCCCCCGTCGAGCGGTTGCACGTAAAGATCGGTTTTGCCTTTGTCCACGCTGAAGAAGAGCAGGTTTTTGCTGTCCGGCGACCAGGCTGCATGCATGGCGCCCCCCAGCTTGGGAGCCATTTGGCGAGGCTCGCCACCCGAGGCGGGAATGACAAACGTTTGCCCGAGGCCGTACTGACGGGACATATCGCCGACCCAGTAGGAAAGCCAACGCCCGTCGGGCGAGAAGCGTGGGGTGTGGCCGGAGGAGGTGAGACGGCGCTCGGCGCCGCCCAGAGTTGAGACGACGAAGATGCCGCCGCCATCGCGTTCGGAACTGAAAGCGATCCTGGTGCCATCGGGCGAGAAATCCGGTTCGTGATCGTCAGCTTCGTCGGAGGTAAGCCGGCGTGTTTCTCCGCCGATCTGTTGGACCCAGATATCGAGGTTGGATCCGGTGGCGCGGTCCGAGGCGTAAGCAATCATGTTGCCAGCGGGCCAAAAAGCCGGGTCGGTGGTTAGTCCGGAGTCGAAGGTGAACTGGTGGACGGTGGCGATCTGGTCGGAGGC
>DATGZW010000301.1:0-5590 GCA_035297005.1 Patescibacteria group bacterium | reverse complement strand
CCCACCGGGATTGGGTCAAGGCCGGCTATGCCGATGGATTGTTCCTGCTATCGGGGCCGCAGAGCCCGCGCGTCGGCGGAGCCATCCTGGCGCATAACATCGACCGCGCCGCGCTGGATGCCCGCCTCGCCCAAGACCCCTTCGCCGTCGCCGGGGTGGCCCGCCATCGCGTCATCGAACTGGCCGCCAGCTCGGCCGATCCGCGTCTGGCCTTTCTGCTGGGTTAAGCCTCGACCGGCACGCCGACGCTGGTCGAATGCTCGAAATGCAAGGCGTTGCCGGGGCGGGCGATGGGATAGGCCGCATGCGCCGCCATCGCCGCTTCCGAGAACCCTTGCAGGATCAGCTTCATCTTGCCGGGATAGCTGGCGACGTCGCCAACGGCGAACACACCCGGCAGGTTGGTCGCCAAGGTGGCCGGATCGACGGGGATATTGTGGCCGTCCAGGGCGATGCCCCATTGGGCGATGGGACCGAGATTGCTGGCTAGGCCGAAGAACGGCAGCAGCACATCGGCAGGCAGGCGCTTGGGCTGGCCGTCCAGGGTAGAGACGACCACGGCGTCGAGCTGGCCGTCGGTGCCCTCTAGCCCGTGCAATTGATAGGGCACCACCAGCTCGATCTTGCCGCCGTCGGCCAGGGCCTTCAGCTTGGCTTCGGAATCGGGAGTGGCGCGGAATTTGGGGCGGCGATGCACCACCATCACCTGGGCCGCCACCTCGGACAGCGAGATCGCCCAATCCACCGCCGAATCGCCGCCGCCGGCGATGACCACCCGCTTGCCGGCGAAATCGTCGCGTTTCTTGACGTAATAGAACACGCTGCGGCCTTCATACTCGGCCAAGCCGTCGAGCGGCGGGCGGTTGGGGCCGAAGGCTCCAGCCCCGGCGGCGATCACCACGACGGCAGCGACGATGCTTTCGCCATTCGACAGACCCACCTCCCAGCGGCCATCGGGCAGGCGCGACAACTGCTCGACCTTGACGCCCAGATGGAACTGCGGATGGAACGGCGCCGCTTGCTGCGCCAGTTGATCAACCAGATCGCCGGCCAGAATGCTGGGAAAGCCGGGAATGTCATAGATCGGCTTTTCCGGATACAGCGCCGTCAATTGCCCACCGATCGAGTCCAGCACATCGACCACATGGCATTTCAGCTTGACCATGCCCAATTGGAACACGGTGAACAGCCCGACCGGGCCGGCGCCCACAACAATGGCATCGGTTTCATGGCGCGGACTGGACATCGGGCACTCCTTCATCGGGCTTAAACCTGTAGCCCCCACAATGACCACCCCAGGCTTGCGAATCAACCCCATGCGCCATGTCGGCAAGCCGTTGCGTGGCGGCGGGGGGCGGGCTACAAGGAAGGCATGTCAATCCATAAGACCGTGACCATCGCCCTGTCCCTCGCCAATGAAGCCGCCACCGCCGAACTGGCTGGGCGCTTGGCGCAATTGGTGCGGCCGGGCGACGTCATCGCCTTGGAGGGCGATTTGGGCAGCGGCAAGACATCGTTGGCGCGGGCCTTCATCCGCAGCCTGGCGGGAGCCGAGGAAGACGTGCCCAGCCCGACCTTCACCCTGGCGCAGGTTTATGATTACGATGGCGGAACTATTTGGCATTTCGACCTTTACCGCCTGGAAAAGCCCGAGGACGCCTTGGAACTGGGGATCGAGGACGCCTTCGCCGACGGCGTTAGCCTGATCGAATGGCCCGACCGCCTGGGGCCGTGGCTGCCGCCTGAACGGCTGGTGGTGCGCCTAGCGGCGGGTGAGACGGAAACGGCCCGCCGGGTCGAGTTGACCGGCGGCAAGGATTGGGGCGCGAGACTGGTGGAGATGTTCGGTGACTGAGCGCGAGAAACTGATTGTCGCCTTCCTGACCCAGCATGGTTGGGGACAGGCGGCGCGGGTGCGTCTGGCCAATGACGCCTCGTTCCGCCATTACGAGCGGCTGGCCAAGGGACGCCAGAAAGCCGTGCTGATGGATGCGCCGCCGCCCAAGGAAGACGTCGGCCCGTTCATCCGCATCGCCGAACATCTGCTGGCGATGGGCTATAGCGCGCCGCGTATCCTGGCCATCGACAAACCAGCCGGGCTGCTGCTGCTGGAAGATTTGGGCGACGACACCTTTACCCGCCTGCTGGCGCGCGGCGAGGACGAGGAAGACCTCTATTGGCTGGCCGTCGATCTGCTGATCGACCTGCACGACAAGGGCCTCGACGCGGTTCCGCTCGATCTGCCGATCTATGACGACGAACGCCTGTTGGCCGAGGCCCAGTTGCTGGTCGATTGGTACGCCCCCGAAATGCTGGGCGGCCCCCTGCCGCAAGCGGCGCTGGACGCCTATGCGCAGGCGTGGCGCGACGTACTGCCGACGGCGCGCCGCGTGCCGGAAACCATTGTGCTGCGCGACTTCCATGTCGATAACCTGATGCGCCTGCCCCGCTCCGGCGTGGCCGCTTGCGGCTTGCTCGATTTCCAGGATGCCGTCACCGGCCCGATCACCTATGATCTGATGTCGCTGCTGGAAGACGCCCGGCGCGACATCGATCCGGTGCTGATTCAGGGGCTGAAGCGGCGTTACCTCGACGCCTTCCCCACCCTCAATCCGCAATTGTTCGAAGCATCGTGGGCGGTTCTGGCGGCGCAGCGCCACGCCAAGGTCATCGGCATCTTCACCCGGCTGTGCCGGCGCGACGGCAAGCCGGTCTATCTGGGCCACATCCCCCGCGTCTGGCGCTTGCTCGAAGCCGCGTTGGAGCATGCCGAACTGACGCCGATCCGCCTGTGGTTGGACCAGTATCTGCCCAAGGACAAGCGCGGAGTGCCGACGCCATGACCCTGCCCAGCCACGCCATGATCCTGGCCGCCGGCAAGGGCCTGCGCATGCGCCCGATCACCGAGCGGATGCCCAAGCCGCTGGTTCCGGTGGCCGGGCGGACCATGCTTGACCGGGTGATGGACCATCTCGACCGCGTCGGCGTGCCTCACCGGGTGGTCAACGCTCATTGGCTAGGCGGAATGATCCATGACCATCTGGCCGGACGGCCCGATGTGGTCATCTCCGACGAAGCCGACCTGCTGGAAACCGGCGGCGGTGTCGCCAAGGCGCTGCCGGCCCTAGGTCTGGCGCCGTTCTTCGTCTGCAACGCCGACATCCTGTGGCGCGACGGAACCACTCCAGCGCTGGCCCGGCTGGCGGCGGCATGGGACGATGGACGCATGGACGCCTTGCTGCTGATGCAGCCGACGGCCACGGCCTTCGGCTATGATGGTGCGGGCGATTTCGTCCTCGACGCCAACGGCAACGCCCGCCGCCGCATGGAGCAGGAAATCGCGCCGACGCTGTTTGCTGGAGTGCAGATCCTGCATCCGCGCCTGTTCGACGGCGCGCCGGACGGGGCATTCTCGCTGAACATCCTGTACGACAAGGCGGCGGCGGCGGGACGACTTTATGGCATCGTCCATGACGGCGAGTGGTACCATATCGGCACGCCCGAGGCGCTGGCCGAGGCCGAGCCGCTGCTGACAGCCGACCGCGACTAAGGAACCGCCGATGCCCTCGCCCCGCGTGTTCAACATTCCACCGGGCGAGAGTTTCGTCGATGCCCTGGCGCGCGGGCTGCTGGCCGAGAGCGCCGACCCGCTAACGCTGTCCTCGACACTGATCCTGCTGCCGACGCGGCGTGCCTGCCGCGCCTTGCGTGAAGCCTTCCTGCGGCTGTCTGAGGGCCGCCCGCTGCTGCTGCCGCGCCTGCGTCCCCTGGGTGACGCCGACGAGGAAGAGCTGGCGCTGTCCGAACAGCCCTCGCTGGATTTGCCGCCATCGGTGCCGCCGTTGCGCCGCCAATTGCTGCTGGCCCGGCTGATCATACAGATGGGCATGGCGCGCGGCGGGGCGACGCCGACGCCGGAACAGGCCTCACAACTGGCCGCCGAGCTGGGGCGGTTGCTCGATCAAGTGCATACCGAGGGGCTGAGCTTCGCCAAGCTGGCGCAGTTGGTGCCCGCCGACTATGCCGCGCATTGGCAGATCACCCTCGATTTCCTCAGGATCCTCACCGAGCATTGGCCGGCGATCGTCGCCGAGCAGGGTTGGATGGACGCCGCCCTGCGCCGCAACCACTTGGTCGAAGCCCAAGCGGCGGCGTGGGAGGCGATGCCGCCGGGTTTCCCGGTGATCGCCGCCGGTTCGACCGGCAGCATTCCCGCCACCGCGCGTTTGCTGTCGGTGGTCGCCCATCTGCCGCGCGGGCGGCTGGTGCTGCCCGGTCTGGACGCCACCATCGACGAGGCCAGCCGCCGCAGCCTGGACCAGACTCATCCGCAATATGGCCTGGATCTGCTGCTGGACAGCCTGGGCCTGACTCCGCGCCAGGTGCCGCTGTGGCCCGGCTGCACCCCCAGCCCGCGCGCATGGCTGGTGTCGGAAGCAATGCGCCCGGCGGCGACCTCGGATGCGTGGCGGCGCTTGGAACGGCCCGACGCCGCCGAGGCCCTATCCGGGGTGTCGCGCCTGGACTGCCCTGGCCCGCGTGAGGAAGCCGGGGCCATCGCCCTGATGATGCGAGAAACCCTGGAACATCCTGACCGCACCGCCGCCCTGGTCACCCCCGACCGCAGTCTGGCGCGTCGCGTTGCCGCCGAGATGCGTCGTTTTGATATCGAAATCGATGATTCAGCGGGACGGCCGCTCGACCTCACCGCGCCGGGCGCGTTCCTGCTGCTGACCGCCACCCTGTTCGCCGAAGGCTTCGCCCCGCATGCCACCCTGGCCGCGCTCAAACATCCGCTGGCGCAAGGCGGCTTGGGGACGGGAGCCTTCCGGGCGCGGGTACGCCGCCTGGAACGCCTGACCCTGCGCGGCCCGCGCCCCGCCGAGGGGATTGCCGGGTTGCGCGCCGCCCTAGCCGCCGCCGAACGCAAGCTGGTGACGACGGAAGAGCGCGACAAACTCGATAGCTGGCTGGGGCTGTGGCAGGAAACCGCCGCGCCCTTCGCCGATGTGATGCGCCGCCCCGACGCCATGCTGGCCGATCTGCTGCGCGCCCATTGCGAGTTCGCCGAACGCTTGGCCGCCGACGACCGCCTGCCCGGTGCCGCCAAGCTGTGGGCGGGCGAGGCCGGAGACGCCGCTGCCACCTTCCTCGCCGATCTGGCCGAGGCAGCCGATGCCTTGCCTCCGCTGGCCGGACGGCATTATCCGGGGCTGTTGCGCAGCCTGATGGCCGGGGTGGTGGTGCGTCCGGCCTGGGGCGGGCATCCGCGCGTCTCCATCTGGGGGCCGCTGGAAGCCCGCTTGCAGCACACCGATTTGTTGATCCTCGGCGGTCTGAACGAGGGCACATGGCCACCCGAAGCCTCGGCCGACCCGTGGATGAGTCGCCCGATGCGCCACGATTTCGGCCTGCCGCTGCCGGAACGCCGCATCGGCCTGTCGGCGCATGATTTCGCCCAAGCCTTTTGCGCCCCACAAGTGGTGATAACCCGCGCCGCCCGCGTCGATGGCACGCCGACGGTGCCATCACGCTGGCTGTTGCGCCTGGATGCGGTGCTGCGCGCCTGCGGGCTGGAAAAGCCGTGGGA
>DATGZW010000300.1:0-10211 GCA_035297005.1 Patescibacteria group bacterium | reverse complement strand
TCACCGACATCGCCATCGCCCTGGAAGAGGCGCATCCTGATGCGGACAACGTGAACCTGCGGTTCACCGATCTGCACCAGTGGGTGTGCGCCTTGCCCGGCTTCACGGGTGACCCCGACGGCTCGAACGAGGGGCTGTTGGAGGCCATTCAGATGGCCTGGATCGATGAGAGGAATTAGGCGATGAAAGCTTCGGACCAGACGCTGTTCTCCCGCCTTAAGGCCTCCTGCGCCGAGGAGTGGAGTGTTTATCTCAACCACGCCTTCGTGCGCGGGCTGGGCCAGGGCAGCCTGCCCGAGGAAAGCTTCCGCCATTATCTGGGTCAGGATTATCTGTTCCTGATCCAGTTCGCCCGCGCCTATGGTCTGGCTGTCTTCAAAAGCGAAAGCCTGGAAGATTTGCGTCAGGCGGCGTCGGGCATGGCCGGCATCCTCGACGAGATGGGCCTGCATGTGAAGTACTGCCACGACTGGGGCATCACTCAGGCCGAAATGGCGGCGCTGTCTGAAGCCCGCGCCACCACCGCTTACACCCGCTATGTGCTGGATCGCGGCGTGGCCGGCGACCTTCTGGATTTGCAGGTAGCGCTGTCGCCCTGCGTCATCGGCTATGCCGAAATCGCCAGCAACCTGAAAGCCGAATTCGGCGAGGCGCTGGCCGGCAACCCCTATGCCGCCTGGATCGACTCCTATGCGGGCGAGGACTATCAGCGGCTGGCGGCGGCGCAAGCGGCGCAGTTGGACCGTCTGATGGCGACGCGCGGCGGCCCTGGCCGCTTCGCCGCGCTGGCCGCCAGTTTCCGCCAGGCGGTGGTGCTGGAAACCGATTTCTGGGAGATGGGCCTCTCTTTGGCTCGCTGAGGTGGCGTCTTTGTTCGGTCTTCCCGCCGCCGACGCCGCCGCGCTGGCTTTTTCGCTGGTGCTGTGGTGCGCCTTTGCCATCGCCATGGACCATTCGCCATGGCGCGAGCGCAGTCTGACGGCGGCTGTCAATGCTCAGCGGCTTATTTGGATGCTGCGCCTGACCAACCGCGAGAACCGCGTCAATGACGGGTCGCTGATTGGCAATCTGATGCGCAGCATCGCCTTTTTCGCCTCGGCCACCATCATCATCCTGGGCGGCGTGACCGCTACCCTGGGGGCCCTCGATCGAGGCTACGACGCCACCCGCGTATTGCCATTCCTGCCGGCGGTCAGCAAGGAACTGTTCGAGGTCAAGCTGCTGCTGGTCGGGCTGGTGTTCATCTACAGCTTCTTCAAGTTCACCTGGTCGCTGCGCCAGTTCAATTACTGCTGCATCCTGCTGGGCGGCGCGCCAAGCCCCGGCGATCCCGACGAGGAAAAGCAGTCCTTCGCCAAGCGTGCCGCCCGCGTCAACGAATTGGGCGCGCGTAGTTTCAACCAAGGCCTGCGCGGCTACTATTTCGCGCTGGCGACTCTGGGCTGGTTCATCCATCCTGCCGCCTTCGCCGGAGCGACGGTGTGGGTGGTGTGGATCCTGTGGCGGCGCGAATTCCGCTCCAAGACCCGATTGGCCCTGCGCGGGCAGTAAGGTACAGCATGAGCAAGCGTATCGTTGTCGCCATGTCGGGCGGGGTGGATTCCTCGGCCACGGCCGCCCTGTTGCAGGAACAGGGCTGGGACGTGGTCGGCGTCACCCTGCAACTGTATGACCATGGCTGCGCCACCGGCAAAAGCAACACCTGTTGCGCCGGCAAGGATATCCACGACGCCCGCCGGGTCGCCGACGCGCTGGGTATCGCCCATTACGTCATCGATTACGAAAGCAACTTCCAGGAAGAGGTCATCGACCGCTTCGCTGATTCCTATCTGCGCGGCGAGACCCCGATTCCTTGCGTGCTGTGCAATCAGACGGTCAAATTCCGCGACCTGCTGGGGGTCGCCCGCGACCTGGGCGCGGAGGCTCTGGCCACCGGCCATTACGTGCAGCGGGCCGAGGGGCCATCCGGTCCGATCATGTTGCGCGGTGCGGATCATGGCCGCGACCAAAGCTATTTTCTGTTCGCCACCACCCGCGAACAGCTGGACTTCCTGCGCTTCCCCTTGGGTGGCATGGCCAGCAAGGACGAAACGCGCGCCATCGCCCGCCGCTTCGGCCTGCCGGTCGCCAGTAAGCCCGACAGCCAGGATATCTGCTTCGTCCCCGATGGCGATTACGCCGGACTGGTCAACCGCCTGCGCCCCGGAGCGGTACGCCCCGGCGACATCGTCGATCTGGACGGCCGCGTGTTGGGACAGCATCAAGGCGTCATCCACTACACCGTCGGCCAGCGCAAAGGCCTGGGCCTGGGCGGCGGCGCGCCGCTGTATGTGGTCCGCGTCGAAGCCGATACCCGCCGCGTCGTCGTCGGCCCGCGCGAAGCCCTGGGCCGCCGCCACATCGAGTTGAGCGGCGTCAATTGGCTGGGCGACGGAGACGGGCAGGGGGTGTCGGTGGCGGTCAAAATCCGCTCGACCCGTGAACCCGCCCCCGCCACCCTGACCCTCGGCCCCGCCGGCACCGCCACCGTCACCCTCGACGCCCCCGAAGAAGCGGTGGCCCCCGGTCAGGCCTGCGTCTTCTATAGCGAGGAACGAGTGCTTGGCGGCGGCTGGATCGCCGCTGCAAAAAGCCCACAAAGTCGGCTTGACAGCCCCCCGGCAACTCTATAAAAACCCATCTCCACACCCTGTGGCGGGGTAGCTCAGCTGGTTAGAGCACGGGAATCATAATCCTGGGGTCGGGGGTTCAAGTCCCTCTCCCGCTACCACCATTACAGTCCTCGGGTCCGCCGCCAGTTCGGCGGTCCCGAGGAACTGTTCGATCAGCCCCAAAACCCTGATTCGCACATCACCGCGCTCTGGCAGCGGGTGGATTTCCAGCCTTTGGATCAGGGGACGGATGAGTGCCGCTGCCTCTTTGGCTGCCGCGTCGTCAAGGCCAGCCAGGGTGGTGCCGAGTTGGGCCACGCGCTGGCGGTAGAATTCGACGGCACGCGGGTGGATTTCGAGCACTGGTTCCGGCGGAGACGCTGCCAGTTCCGGCGCCAAGCGGTCGCGTTCGGCCTCGATCCCAATGAGCCTACCCTTCATCGAGTCGGTGGCGATGCCGTCGGCGATGGCGTCGATGATGTTATCGACCTGTCGGCTTAGTTTGGTGACGGCGGCGGCAAGGTCGGACCGGCGCTTTTCGGCTTTTTGCCGCAACCGCTTTCTCTCGGCGTTGAACTCATCGAGGAAGGTTTTGAGGGCATCGGGGCCAAGCAGATCGTCCTTGATGGTGGACAGCACCCGGCCTTCCAATTCGGGCATCCGGATCGTCCTGCCGTTGTCGCAAGTGCCCTTCTCCCGATGTGCGGCGCAGGCGAGTTGGTCCTTGCTCTTGATCGTGTAGGCGGCTCCACAGCAGCCGCAAAACACCAATCCCGAGAACAGGTGTTTGGGGCGGCGGTTCCGATGTATCGGCGTTCCGGATGTCTGACTCTTGCGCGCCTGGGCGGCGTCCCAGAGCTCATCGGGGATGATCCGCAGATGTGGCGCGTCCGTTACGACCCACTCAGCCTGGGGACGGAGGCGCGACAGTCGCTTGCCCGTTTCCGGATCCTTATCGAAGCGGGTCCGGTTATAAATCAGCAGGCCGATATATGCCTCGTTGTAGAGGATGCCGTTCTTTCTTGAGCGGCTGCCATTGATGGTAGAGGCGTTCCAAATGCCGCCGAAGGGTGAAGGAGCGGCTTCGTGGTTTAACGTCGAAGCGATTCTTCTCGGGCTGATACCGGCGACGTAGTCCTCGAATATGCGGCGGATCACGGCCGCCTCGGCTTGGTTCACCTGTCGCTTGCCCCGGATGGGTTCGCCTTTCTGATCGAACTCGCGGACCACGTCGTAGCCGTAGGACAGGCCGCCCGGTGAACTGCCGGCGAGCGCTCTGCCGGTCTGGCCTCGCCGAACCTTTTGGGCGAGGTCGCGGAGGAACAGCGCATTCATGGTCCCCTTGAGGCCAATGTGCAGTTCGCCGATGTCACCCTCGCTGACCGTTACGATCCTGACTCTGGCAAAGGAAAGGCGTTTGTAGAGGCCGGCAATGTCCTCCTGGTCGCGGGACAGTCGGTCCAGCGCTTCCGTCAGCACGATGTCAAACCGGCCATGCTGGGCGTCACCGATCAATTCCTGAATGCCGGGTCGCAACAGCGAGGCCCCGGAAATGGCGCGGTCAGTATAGCTGTCCACCACCGTCCAGTCCTGGCGCTCGGCCTGCTGGCGGCAAAGTCGCAACTGGTCCTCGATAGAGGCATCGCGCTGGTTGTCGGTGGAATAACGGGCGTAGAGGGCGACACGAGGCATCGGTCTTCACTCCTTGCCGGCCGCCTGATTGTCGTTGGCGGCCTGTTTCAGCCAGTCGCGCGCCGCTTGGCGGGCCAGCAGACGCACCAGCGGAATGAGGCCGGCATGGGCGCTATTGCCCGCCGCCGCGTTGTCGTTGGCTGGCAAGGGCAAGCTTACTTCGGCGGCGATGGGGCGCCGCATCGGTGGGGAGCCCCCAGGGCAGCCCATCACGGCGTTGCTCGGCCGCTCAATTTTGCCATCGGTCCCCCTTCAGGAGTGCTACGCCAGTCTACCCCAATGACGAGGGCAGGATAAAACGACACAAGGTGCGCGGCGGTCGGGGCGTTGTTTGAATTGGAGAATTTGACCATCCGCGCAATGTGCGGACAAACCCCAAACATTGCGCTCCAATATCAACCGATTGATTTCCCTGTATCTTTTGCACATTGCGGAAGGCCGGTTGACCAGACCGCGCATGAAATGTCATTGAAATCATTGGAGAAATATCTGAAACCTGCCACCGACCGACCGACCGCCATGCTCGGAAAAAGACAAGGCCCGACAGGGACTTGGATGACGACGTGGCAGGGGCTTTTATCTCGCCGTCAGTTCCGCCCCTCGAGTCCCCTCTTTCGCATGACCCATCCCCCTCGATGCTGGACCACGGGGTTGGAAATCATCCCCTTCGCGTGCAGGCTCCATCGCCTGCAAGTCGAAGCCCTTCCATGTGCGGCAACCGTCATGCAGGCCGAGGAGCAACAGCGCCAAAACGGCATCGTCGATACGGTCGGTGTCGATTTCCATGCCCACCTCGCCACGCCATCACGGCAGGATCATACCACGGGAAACCGCCCTGTCTGACGGTCGATGGAGCTGCCGCCAATCGTAGGTGAGACGGTGGATCGATCAAAGTGGTCGTAAGGCAAGATTAAAGGGTTGTCTCCACGAGACGCCTAAGTCCTTGTCTGCACGTCGCTTTTTAGCGAGACAGGAGCTGTGGTCGTGGAGGCATTTTTCGGTAAGTCTTTGATTTTCCATGCGGTGGTGGAGGAGGAGGGCCTACGGCCAGGGCATGCCGGAGAAGCCCGTGCTTCCCTGCATCCGGCGGTCCAGAGTCCGACCGCTTCACGCTGAGATAGGGCTTCACCTTTTGGGATGTCGGTGGGGCCTAGGTGATGCTTCGTAGACGGCAATGTAGACGACGCGCACTGTCGTAGACGGCTGTTTCCGCTCGCCGCACGGGCCATGGTCAAGCCCAGCGGAGCCGTATCCTGCCGGGAGGATACCGTCCCCGCGCCTTGCCGGGGATTTGCGAGATTCAAAACCCTGGACGGCAGGGTTCCACGCTCCATCCGGCAGGATGGCATCCGCCTAAAACAGCCGCGTTTCCCATGCACCCACGGTCTTCTCGGCAATCACCGTCATCAGCGGAATCTCAGACAGAGGTCGGTCACCAAGGAGTTCGTTAGCCACCAGGGCGAAGTCCATCCAGTCGTCCTCGGTCGCCTCGTCCTGCCGCAGGGTCAACGCGTTCCAGGCCAGCAGCTCGGCCCATCGGGCGCGGCGAGCGGGAAGGTACTTGTCCAGCACCAATGCCGCCCGGCGTTTGGCCGATAGCTGTTTACCCTCCAGCAGAGCGTCGATGGCGCCGTCGTCCTCGAACCACGACTCCAGGAACAGAAAGTTATCCTCCCATGTCGCGCTGCCCTTGAGTGCCTCGGCAAGCGTTGCCGCATTCTGGCGGCCTGCTGGGATATCGGACAGCAGTTGGGCCACCAGGCTAGCGACTGGGGCGGCTTCGGGGTTGATGGAAGGCAGCCCGGATCTCTCGACGACATCGACCAACCCGAAAGGCGGCAGCACGCCAGACTCGCGCGCCGCAGCCAAAGCATGGCCCAAGGTCAGCCGCACATGGTCGAGGCTGCTGTCGTAGCAATCGGCCTGGGTCTCCACCTGGAACAGGAAGCCGTCGGCCTCCGCCTTGGTGAGGCCCGCGTTGACCCAGGCGTCGCGCACGCCGACGCCCTGCTTGAGCAGCAACGCGGCGGTGGCTTGTCTGCGTCCGTCCTTAACCACCACGAACAGGCTCTGCGCGCCCGAGCCGTCGATTCCACTGGCGACCACCTCCCGCACCGCGCCCGCCTTCAGCGGGGCACATTCGATGCCCTTCTGGCGGCAGGTGCGGATGACGGCATCGACCGCCGGGCGCTCGTCCTCTGGCAGCCAATTACGGATCGTGATCAGCCGCCGCAGCATGGTGCCGGAGACAACCCCGGCGGAGGCCGCTTGTTGTAGCAGGCTGGCGGTGTCGCGCCGAGTCGTCGGCCCCGAGTCCAGCAGCCAACCGATGGCGGCCTCGCGCAAGGACGGATCTGCTGCTCCCAACAACGCCGCCACGATGCCCGCCCGGTGGCTTTCTGGGAAGGTCGAGGTCTGCTCGGCCAGTTCCGCGTGGAGGGCGAAGGCATCACCACCGCATGCCAGCGCCATCTCAGCCAGGGTGTCGTCGATTTCGGCCTTGCCGGGCAGGATGGAAACCGACTCGTGGTCGATCAGGCTGGCCATCAACTCCTGGAGGTCGTCGCCGAGATCCAGCTTGGCACTGGCGAACTGACGCAGAATCAACAGCAACGTGCCGGGATCGAGCTTGCCATCCTCCACCAGCGACCGCACCTTCGCCCGTACCGCCGCCACCGCCTCGACCGCATTGGAGGCGTTTCGTTCGACCCCATACCTGAGTATTTCCAGGGCTTGGCCGACCATGAAGCCGTAGGCGTCGACCAAGGCGCCATTCGGCTTTTTCTTTCCGGCCTCCTTGGCCAAGAGGTCGAGGACATCGGGCACGCCATTCGGTGCCGCCGCCAGCGCTTCGCCAACACCCTGGAGGCCGCCGCTCATATGCCCATCTGTCAAATCCTGGGCGACCAACTTAGCGAGTTTGGTCAGGGCGGCGCGCGGTATCATGGGGCTGGACTCCGGGACGAAAAGGCGATGAACTTCGAGCGCATGGTAGCCGAGACGGGCGAGGACGGCGACGCCATTTCCAACGTCTCCCTGGAGCGCGTTTTACCCCCGGCTCTTGCGTCGGCCGTTCCGATGGCTATTGAGCGGGCCGCGCCAACTTTTCGGATAATCGTCGATGATTTGGTCTCAATTCCAGCCCGGACAAGAGGTGGCGCACGCGGGCGAAACCAAGTAACGTCTTACCCCTCTGAATGGTTGCCCTGGCGATGCCGGATTTTCCGCGCAGGTATGCCGGGAAATGGTCGGGATTTTGGACAGCATGGCACGAGCGGATCTCCTGAGGCGGTTTGTCGACGTTCTGACGGAGATGGGGGGGAGTGCGGGGAATCAGCGCCTCTTGGAAACGCTGGGATGGCAGGCCGAAACCTATGAGCAGGTCAAGGCGGAGTTGATCGTCGATGGGAAAATCGTCACGGGCCGTGGCCGTGGCGGGTCGGTCAAACTGAAGAATGCTGTTCCCGTTGAAACCAGTGCCGCCCCGCAAGACGTGGATTCCACCGAGGAACAGGCAACCCCTGCTTCGGCACCAAAAGCCCCAAACCGCCGTCAGAAGACCAATGGCAACGGCGCCAATCTTGGCTTCGAGGCAGATCTGTTCAAAGCCGCCGACAAACTGCGCGGCAACATGGAGCCATCCGACTACAAGCACGTCGCCCTCGGCCTGATCTTCCTCAAATATATTTCCGACGCCTTCGGGGAAAAGCGGAACGCCCTTCTTGCGGAAGACCCGACTGCGGCGGAGGATCGGGACGAATATCTGGCCGACAATGTCTTTTGGGTGCCGCAGGAAGCGCGCTGGCCCTTCCTCCAAGCCAATGCCCGGCAACCGACCATCGGCAAGCTGATCGACGACGCCATGCTGGCAATCGAGGTCGACAACGAATCTCTGAAAGGCGTGCTGCCCAAGGACTATGCCCGCCCGGCCCTTAACAAGGTGATGTTGGGGGAACTGGTCGACCTGATTAGCTCTATCAATTTGTCCGACAACGATTTCCTCTCCTGTCCGGACATCTCGGTCATGCGGGACATCACGGCGAGCAAGGACATCCTCGGGCGCGTCTATGAATATTTCCTTGGCAGCTTTGCCGGGTCGGAAGGCAAGCGGGGAGGCGAGTTCTATACTCCCCGTTCTGTGGTCGGCCTGTTGGTCGAGATGCTGGAACCCTATAAAGGACGCGTCTACGATCCTTGTTGCGGGTCGGGGGGGATGTTCGTTCAGTCCAAGAAATTCGTCGATGAGCACGGCGGACGCCTGGGCGATATTGCCATCTATGGCCAGGAATCCAATTACACCACCTGGCGGCTGGCCAAGATGAACCTGGCGGTGCGCGGCATCGACGCCGACATCCGCTGGAACAACGAGGGCAGCTTCCACAAGGACGAACTGAAAGACCTGCGGGCCGATTTCGTCCTGGCCAATCCGCCGTTCAACATCTCCGACTGGGGCGGCGAGCGCCTGCGCGAAGACGCCCGCTGGAAATTCGGCGCGCCACCCATTGGCAACGCCAACTTCGGATGGCTCCAGCATATCCTGCATCACCTCGCCCCCAACGGCACGGCAGGCGTGGTGCTGGCCAACGGCTCGATGTCGTCCAGCCAGTCCGGCGAAGGCGACATCCGCAAGGCCATGGTCGAGGGCGACGTGGTCGACTGCATGGTGGCGTTGCCCGGCCAGCTTTTCTATTCCACCCAGATTCCCGCCTGCCTGTGGTTCCTGGCGCGCAACAAGAACCCCGGCAACGGCTGGCGCGATCGGCGCGGCGAGGTGCTGTTCATCGACGCCCGCAAGTTGGGGCATCTGGTGGATCGCACGCGGCGGGAACTGTCGGAAGAGGACATTACCCAGATCGCCGACGCCTACCATGCGTGGCGGGGCGAGCCGGAAGCGGGCGCCTATGCCGACGTGGCGGGCTTCTGCAAGGCGGCGAAGCTGGACGAGGTGCGCGGGCATGGCCATGTGCTGACGCCGGGGCGCTATGTCGGGGCGGCTGATGTTGACGAGGATGAGGTGCCGTTCGCGGAACGGTTTGCGCATTTGCGATCAATATTAGAAAGCCAGTTCGCGGAAGGGGACGAGCTGACGGCCAAAATCCGCCACAACCTCAAATACCTTATGGGGAGTCCGGAATGAATCTTGATCTGTCATCCCTGCAAAAAGCCCTGGCAACGTTGGACGAGGCACTTCAGGCGCAGGCGGTCAGCCCAGAGAACAAATTCATTCGTGACGCCTGTATTCAGCGTTTCGAATATTGCTATGAACCGGGTCACAAGATGTTGCGGCGCTATCTGGAAGAATCGGAACCGACTCCACGGGATATCGGCGATCTGTCTTTTCCCAATCTTATCCGTCTGGGATATGAGCGCGGGCTTCTGGGGTCTGAATGGGTCGAATGGAAAGGATTCCGCGACGCCTGCAACATCACCAGCCATGCTTATGACGAGAGAAAAGCCAATGACGTGCTTGCCGTCATCCCCGCTTTCTTCACCGAGGCCAAATACCTGTTGGCCCAAATCGAGAAGCGGCAGGAGGACGAGGCTTGACCCAACCCGTCGATATCCGCCCCTGTGATCTGAAGATCGTGCAAGATATCTTGCATGATGTACTGCCGCCGGATGCGCAGGTCTGGGTGTTCGGCTCCCGCGCCAAATGGACGACCAAGGATTCGTCCGACTTGGATTTGGCCATTGATGCCGGGCGGGCTTTAACAAGCAAGGAAGCAAGCGCCCTGGCCGATGCCTTCGAGGAATCCGACCTGCCCTACACGGTCGATGTGGCCGATATGTGGAGCGTCAGCGATACGTTCAGGGAGATTATCGAGCGGGATAAGGTGGCGTTGCAATCGTCGGGAAAGAAGGGAAAGG
>DATGZW010000299.1:0-2022 GCA_035297005.1 Patescibacteria group bacterium | reverse complement strand
CAGGCGGCCAATGGTCTGGCCAAGCGGGCTGACAGCATGCAAGTGCAGGTCGATGGCTTTATCGCCAAGATCAAGGCCTCCTGAGCGGAGACCGGCAGCAACCACGACCGAAATGGGGGCATTTGGTGAAACGGCGGATTGCGTATAGCCGCCCGTTTTGCCTATCATGCCCCACTTATTTCAGTGAGGCGGGCGATTCTCATGCAACTTAACCTTCCGGCACTTCAGGCAGCCACGGTGGCGACGGACCCGTTTCCGCATATGGTGGTTCCGGGCTTCCTGTCAGACGCCTCTTTGGCCGAGGTGACGCACGATTTCCCCAAGATCGACATGGCCGGGATTTTCCCGCCTGATGAACTGACCTATGGTCCGGCATTCGACCAACTGCTCAAGACCATGCAGGGCGACGAAATGCGCAAGGTGCTGGAGCAGAAGTTCGGCGTCGATCTGGCTGGCCGTCCGACCATGATCACCGTGCGCGCCTGCGCGCGGGCGCGGGATGGGCAAATCCACCGCGATTCCAAGTTCAAGCTGGTGACCGTGCTGCTGTACCTGAACGAGAAATGGTACCAGGACGGCGGCCGTCTGCGCACCCTGCGCTCGGGTGACGACATCGAGAACTATGCCGGCGAAGTGCCGCCCGAAGGCGGTTTGCTGTTCGCTTTCCAGTGTACTCCGGAAGCCTGGCACGGTCACAAGCCGTTCAACGGCCCGCGTCGCTATGTGATGATGAATTACGTGGTCGATAGCGATGTGATGAAGCGCGAATTGGCGCGTCACAAGTTCTCGGCCAAGGTGAAGAAGTTCAAGCGCTTCTTCGGCATCGGCAAGATGACCAACAACGCGGCCTGACAGCGGCGGCGAAACTTACGACACCGGGGGCCTTCGCAGGCCCCCGGTTTTTTATGCGCGCCCACCAACAGGCCGCCTCCTATGACGATTGACGGTGCCTTCATTCGGTCTAGACTTGTGGCTGGCCCCATCATCATCGGGGCGAACCTTCCCCGAGTCTTTGCGAGGGCGCCATGGCCGAAACCTCTCCTTCCTCTCCGGCTGCGGGCGCTGGCCTCGCACTCGATTTCCCGCGCGATTTCGTTTGGGGAGTTTCGACCTCGGCCTATCAGGTCGAGGGTGCGGTGGCCGAGGATGGGCGCGGTCCCAGTATTTGGGACACCCGCTGCAAGCATCAGGGCGGCGTGGTGCATGGCGATACCGGCGACGTCGCTTGCGACCACTATCACCGCTACGCCGAGGATATCGGCCTGATCAAGAGCCTGGGCGTTGACGCCTATCGCTTCTCGGTGGCGTGGCCGCGCGTGTTGCCGCAAGGCCGCGTCGCCGTCAACCAAGCCGGCTTGGACTTCTACGACCGCTTGATCGACGGCATATTGGAGGCCGGTATCGAGCCGTGGCTGTGCCTGTATCACTGGGACTTGCCGCAGGCTCTGCACGATCTGGGCGGCTGGACCAACCGCGATTGCGCCGGCTGGTTCGCCGATTACGCGGCGCTGGTGGCGCGGCGCTACGGCGACCGGGTCAAGCGCTTCGCCACCTTCAATGAATTCTCGGTGTTCACCCTGTTCGGCTACGCCATCGATTGGGCGGCACCCGGAATCACCAACCGCCAAGCCCATCTGAAAGCCATCCATACCGTCAATCTGGCGCATGGGGCCGGTGTCGATGTGGTGCGTTCGCTGGTGCCCGACGCCTCGATCGGGGCGATCCATAATCGCCAGAAAGTGGTGCCCGAACACGATACCGCCGAAGACCGGGCCGCGGCGGCCCTCCTTGACGAGCATTGGAACCGCGCCTTTCCCGACCCGCAATTACTGGCCTGCTATCCGCCGCTGATCGCCCGCGACATGGATCCCTATATCCAGGCTGGCGACATGGCGAAAATCTGTCGTCCGCTCGATTGGATCGGCCTCAACCACTACGGCCCGATCTTCGCCAAGCACGACCCCAACGGCACTTGGCCGTTCGGCTGGGGCGACGCGCCGGCTGATGCGCCGCGTTTCGAAG
>DATGZW010000298.1:0-2332 GCA_035297005.1 Patescibacteria group bacterium | reverse complement strand
AGGAGAGCCGGCGATGATTGAGGACGACGAGCGCCCTGCCCCGCACGCCGTCACTGCAGCCAACGACAATGACGCCGCCGCTGGGGCGCCGATCGACAAGGCGGTGCTGACCCTGGCCCGCCTGTTGGGCCGCCAGATGGCACGGGAGGCGTTCGCCCAAGGCAGCGCCGCCAACGACAACCGGCCGCCCGAGGCCGGCCAGGACTGAGGAAGGAGTGAGGACCCATGACCACGGTTGCGCTCTACGCCCGCTATTCCTCCGACACCCAGAGTCCCGCCTCCATCGAGGATCAGTTCCGCGTCTGCCGCGATCTGGCGGCACGCGACGGCTGGAGCGTCGCCGCCTGCTACCACGACGCCGCCATCTCCGGCGCCAGCATGATCCTGCGGCCCGGCATCCAGACCCTGTTGCAGGACGCCCGGCGCGGCGGCTTTGATACGGTGCTGGCCGAGGCCCTGGACCGCGTTTCCCGTGACCAAGCCGATGTGGCGACGCTGTTCAAGCATCTGCGCTTCGCCGGGGTCAAGATCGTCACCCTGGCCGAGGGCGAGATCAGCGAACTGCATGTCGGCCTCAAGGGCACCATGAACGCCCTGTTCCTCAAGGATTTGGCCGCCAAGACCCATCGCGGCCTGCGCGGCCGGGTGGAAAAGGGCAAGGCCGGCGGCGGATTGTGCTACGGCTACCGGGTGGTCAAACGCCTCGACACCGCTGGTGAGCCAGTGCGCGGCGAGCGCGAGATCGTCCCTGCCGAAGCCGAGGTGGTCCGCCGCGTCTTCCACGATTTCGCCGCCGGGATCAGCCCACGTGCCATCGCCCGCCGCCTCAATGACACCGGCATTCCCGGCCCCGATGGTAAGCTGTGGACCGACTCCACCCTGCGCGGCCATGCCGGGCGCGGCACCGGCTTCCTCAACAACGAACTCTACATCGGCCGGCTGGTGTGGAACCGCCAGCGCTATGTCAAGGACCCCAGCACCGGCAAGCGGGTGTCGCGGATCAACGCGCCGGAAGCATGGATTATCACCGAGGTTCCGGACTTACGCATCATTGACGACGCCCTGTGGCGGGCGGTCAAAGCCCGCCAGGGTGAACTGACCATCGAACACGCCACCGTCATCGCCGCCGTGCGCGCCTCGCATGCCGCCCGCGCCGCCAATCCGCTCAACGCCACCCACCGGCCGCGCTCGCTGCTATCGGGGCTGCTGGTCTGCGGTTGCTGCGGTGGCCCCTACGCCTTGCGCGGCCAGGACCGCTTCGGCTGCTCCAACCACATCATGACCGGCTCTTGCGCCAACGGCCGCACCATCCCCCGCACGGCAATCGAAGAGCGCGTGCTGGCCGGGCTGAAAGACCGCCTGATGGCCCCAGGAATCGCCGCCGAGGCCATCCGCGCCTATGCCGAGGAGACCAACCGCCTCAACCATCAACGCCGGTCGTCCGGCGAGGTTGAACGGCGCGAACTGGACAAGATCGCCCGCTCCATCAAGGACATCGTCACCCTGATTGAGGACGGCGCTGGCAGCCGCGCCCTGGTGGCCCGTTTGCGGGAACTAGAAGTGCGGGAAGACGACCTGAACGCCCGCCTCGCCCAAGCCCCCATCGACCTGCCCGACATCCATCCCAACATCGCCGAAATCTACGCCCGCAAGGTGGCGCGGTTGGCCGAGGCGCTGAATCACCCCGACGAACGCATTGACGCCGTCGACGCCATCCGAGGGCTGATTGAGAAGATTATTCTGACGCCCGGCACCAAGCGCGGCCAGCTTGAGGCGACGCTGTACGGCGAGTTGGGCACCATTCTCGAATGGACGGCCCAAAACGCCAACACTCCCGGCGCTTTCGCGTCGGGAGTGTTGGTTTCAGTGGTTGCGGGGGCCGGCACCCAACGATTCTTGCGCCTTATCGAGCGGCTGATCCCGCGATTGGCTGGTGGTGCGCCTCCACACCATCCAGGACAAGGCCACGCATTACCAGGCACGGGCAAACTTCTCGCAGGACTTCAAGCGGATCGTCTCGGGCAATGAATTCGGTCACGGTTCCGTTCCCATCGGGACCGTCGGTGGTAAATCTGTTTTGGGCGGCATACGGGGAGACGCCACCAGCCATCCCCGGTAATGCACGACCGGCCCGACCAGCGGGAAAGCAACGTCGATGTCGAAGACGAAGCGCTCGCCATCACCGGTTTCCGTGCATTCGATGGCTGGCGTAGCGTCGGCCGGCGAAGTGGCGTTCCCAGAGCTCCCTGCCCTGCCCGTCGGGGTGGAAGGATACCGAAACAGGGATATCGAACCCCGGCTTGGGCAACCCCGCGACCTTGCACAGCAGCCA
>DATGZW010000297.1:0-5969 GCA_035297005.1 Patescibacteria group bacterium | reverse complement strand
CCAAGGCGATCGGCTTGCGGCCAAAATGGCCCATATCGGCATAAAGAGCCTCGCCACCGGTCACAGCCAACACCACCGAGGCCAGCGACAGAAAGCCGTTGATGCCGTGGTTGAACAGGAACATCAGGGCGAAATGCGGGCTGAGCGCCTCCAGCACCACCGGTGCCTTGACGATATTGCGCAGACCCAACACCGCCAGGATGCCGAACCACGCCATCATGACCGGGCCGAACAACGTGCCCATGGCGGCGGTGCCCTTGCGCTGGATGGCGAACAGCCCGACCAGAATAGCGATGGTGATGGGGATAACGTAGTCTTCCAGCCCAGGCGCGGCGACCTCCAGGCCTTCAATTGCCGACAGTACCGAAATCGCCGGGGTGATGGTCGAATCGCCGTAGAACAGGGCGGCGGCGGCGATGCCCAGGGTGGCGATCACCGGAGGCAGCCACGGCCGCGTATCGCAAGCCTTGGACAGCAGCGCCAGCAGCGCCAGACTGCCGCCTTCGCCGCGGTTGTCGGCGCGCATCGTCACCAGAACGTATTTGATCGAAACGATCAGCATGATGGCCCAGAACACCAACGACAGGATGCCCAGGATATTGCCTTTGTCGACCTCCAGCGGATGCTCGCCAGCAAAGCATTCATGCAGGGTATAAAGTGGGCTGGTACCGATATCACCGTACACGACACCCAAGGCGCCCACGAACAATGCCCCGAAAGAAGACTTCGCGTGGCTGGTTTCCGTCGTCGGTTGATAGCTCATACTTGGGCTCTATCGAAGTTTCCTGGATTGCGTCGCCATTGGCACGCAGAGCGGAAAGCTACACCAGGAAAGCAGCCGCGTCTCGACCGCTGTGCGTATGGGCGCCCCGCCACCGTTCGGCAAGGCCGGCTGGGGCCCTCAGCTTCCGCCCAGAACCGCCAGAACCCGTTGAATTTCCTCGATACTCACGTCGGACAGATGGCCGGTGAGCATGCCGTGAATTCTCTGAATGGACACACCAGATAATTGCGCCAAAGCTGCTTCGCTGTGATGCGCCTGGGCCAAGGCGGCCTCTAACCGTTCGACCAAGGGCAGTTTGGAGGTGAACGCCTCCACTGCCAGAAAGTCGTCGAACGGATTGCTCATCGCCCTTCCGCGTCGGCCCGGCCCTGCTGGCGCAGCCACCAGGTGGCCGGCTTGCCGGTCACCCGCGCCAAGCCGTTGGCCAAGTCCTCGTCGAGCGAACGACGGCCGGACAGAAGATCGGCCACCACTTCGGGGGCGATCCCCAGTGCGGCCGCGAGTGCGGTTCCGGTCATGCCGCTGGCGGAGAGTTCCTCGGCCAGCGCTTGGCCTTGATGGTTTTTGGCATCTGTGGTCATACGCCAGCAATAAGGCCGAGCGACCGCCAGCGCAATACCATTGGTGAGACGCCTGTCATGCAAATCCGTCCATAATTTTCGTCCTTACCGGCGATGCGCTTGAAATTCATGGAGTTTTTCTAAGGAACGGCGAATCGGCCTGCATAAAAACATCACGAATGGCTGGGTTCAGGCATCCGGCTGGGCTTTCAGGCGATAGCCCACCCCCGGTTCGGTCACCAGCAGTGTCGGCGAGGCTGGATTGTCCTCCAGCTTCTGCCGCAACTGATTAATGTAGACGCGCAGATAGGCGGTATCCTCGACATGCGCCGGCCCCCACACCGCTTTCAGGATCTGGCGATGCGTCAGCACATGATCGGGGGTGGCGGCCAGATATTGCAGCAGGTCATATTCCTTCTTCGACAGCCGAACCTCTTGCCCGGCCTTGGTGATGATGCGGCGGGTGAAGTCCATCCGCAGCGAGCCGGTCTGCAACAGCTCGGCAGACGCGCCATCGCCCTTTTGCCGCAACGCCGCCCGCACGCGGGCCATCAACTCGCCGATGCCGAATGGCTTGACCATGAAGTCGTCGGCGCCGCGATCCAGCGATTCGACCTTGTCAGCCTCGCTGGCGCGCACCGACAACACGATGATCGGCACGGCGCTGGTGGCGCGCACGGCGGTAATCACCTCTTGCCCATCCATATCCGGCAGGCCGAGATCGAGGATGACCAGATCCGGATGACCGCTGGCACACAGGGTCACGCCCTCGCCGGCGGTTGGCGCTTCAACCACCTCATAGCCATTGGCGCCCAGACTGATGCGCAGGAATTTGCGGATCTGCGGTTCATCGTCGATCACGAGAATTCTGGACATGGGTTCTCCGTTAAGCCCCGGCGGTGTCGGACAGCGTCATATCCGGCGGCTGACCGATGGGAAGACTGAGCACGATGCAGGTTCCGGCGCCGTTCAGCCCCGGCTCGGCTTTGATGGTGCCGCCATGCGCCTCGACGATGCCGCGGCAGATGGCCAGGCCGAGCCCGGTGCCGGCGGCTTGCTTGTCGGTCGCCTCGACCCGATAGAACATGTCAAACACCCGCTCGCGATCGGCGTCGGGGATGCCGGCGCCCTGGTCGCAGACCTCGATGACCGCATGCCCATCCTTGCCGCGCGCCCAGATGGTGACCAGCGTTCCTGGCGGCGAGTACTTGCAAGCATTGTCGATCAGATTGAAGAACACCTGTTCCATCAACACCGAATCGACGCAGACCAGCGGCACCGAGGGATCGATATCGACCTTGGCCTTGTGGTCGCGGATCAACCGCCCCGACCGCTCGACGGCGGCGTGGACGATGTCGCGCAGATCGGCCCAATCGGCATTGGGACGCAACGCCCCTGACCCCAGCTTGGTCATGTCGAGCAGGTTCTGCACGAAGCGATTGAGCCGCTCGGCTTCGTCCTGGATGGTCTGAGCCAGCTCCAGGCGGTTCTCCGGGTCCAGTTCGTCCTGGTAATTGATCAGGCTGGTGGCGGCGCCCAGGATCGACACCAGCGGCGTGCGCAGATCGTGCGAGATCGATGACAACATGGCCGCCCGCAGGCGGTCGGTTTCGGTGGCGACGCGCGCCGCCTCGACATCGGCGACCAGAGTGGTGCGTTCGATGGCGACGGCGGCTTGATCGGCCAGCGTCTCCAACAGGCGGCTATCCTCCGGTGACAGGTAATCCTGCCCGGCCATCTGGATACCCAGCACGCCGACCGCGCCGCGCGCCGTCTTCAGCGGCAGGAACAGCCACTCGGCCGCCGGCAGCGTCGCCGAGCCGCGCCCGGCGGGACGGGCGTTGGTCCAAGTCCAGTCGGCGGCGGCGGCGTCCTTGTCGCTGATTTCATCTTCCGGCGGATAGCCGGCGGCGATCAGCAGGCGTCCGTCATGCGGCAGCAGGATCAGCGATTTGCCGTGAATGGTGGCGGCGACATGATGCACCACCGCCCACAACACGTCGTCCTGGGTGGCGGCGGCGGCGATCTTGCGGCTGAACTCGTAAAGATTGGCGGTGCGCCGTCCGCTGGTCCTGGTCGCCTCGATTTGCTGGCTCACGCGGCTGACCAGATTGCTGACGATGATGGCGGCGACCAAAAAGAAAACGATGGTCAGGATGTTCTGCGAATCCGAGATGGCGAAGGTGAAGCGCGGTTCGGTAAAGAAGAAATTGAACGACAGGAAGCTGGCGAAGGAGGCAAAAATCGCCGGGCCGCGCCCCAGCTTCAAGGCGATCAGCATCACCGCCACAAGAAAGCTGACGGAGATATTGGGCAGCGGCAGCCACAAATCGATGAGGAAGCCCAAGCCGGTGGCCGCCGCCACGCCGATGCTGGCCAGCAGGTAGCCAAGCCAATCACGAGCTTCCTCGGCGGCCTGGGTTTGCAGGCGCGGCACTGGTTTTTCGGCCTCTTCGCCACCGATCAGCAGCACGTCGAAAGCGCCGGTCTGGGCGATGATGCGGTCGGTCACCGTGTTGCCGCGCACCAGCTTGCGCCAGCCTTTACGCCGCTGCCGCCCGACCACCAACTGGGTGCAGTTGTGCTCATGGGCGTAGCCGAGCAGTTCCTCGACGACGTCCTCGCCCTGCAAGGTCTGCGCGTCGCCACCCAATTGCTCGGCCAGCCGCAGCGCCTGGGCGATGCTGTCGCGTTCCTGCTCCGACAGCGTCAGATGCCGGTGGGTCTCGACATAGATCGCCACCCAGGGCGCGGACCGCCGCTCGGCGACGCGCTTGGCCACCCGCACAAGGCGGCTGGCGGCGATGCCGTCGCCGATGCACACCAAGATGCGCTCACGCGTCGGCCACGGCCCGGAAATGGCGTGGGCGCGCATGTAATTGACCATCTGCGCATCGACCCGCTCGGCGGCGTGGCGCAGAGCCATCTCGCGCAGCGCGGTCAGATTGCCCGGCGAGAAGAAATTATGTACGGCACGGCGCGCCTGTTCGGGCACATAAACCTTGCCCTCGGCCAACCGCTTGATCAGGTCTTCCGGCGGCAGATCGATCAGTTCGATTTCGTCGGCGGTGGACAGCACGCTGTCGGGAATGGTCTCGCGCACCTTGATGCCGGCGATGCGTTCGACGACGTCGTTCAGGCTTTCCAGATGCTGGATGTTAACCGCCGAATAGACGTTGATCCCCGCCGCAAGAATGTCTTCAACGTCCTGATAGCGCTTCAAATGGCGGCTGCCGGGAACGTTGGTATGGGCCAACTCGTCAACCAGCACGACCTTGGGAGACCGCCGGATGATGGCCTCCAGATCCATTTCATTAAACACCCGGCCGCGATAATCCACCGTCTTCAGCGGCAGACTTTCCAGGCCTTGAACCAGTTTTTCGGTTTCGCGCCGGCCATGCGTTTCGACCACGCCGATCAGCACATCGACGGCCTCGCGCTTGCGCTCATGCGCGGCTTCCAGCATCGCATAGGTCTTGCCGACCCCCGGAGCCGCCCCCAGGAAGATTTTCAGCTTTCCCCGCGTCTCGCGCGTCGCTTCGGCGAGCAAGGCATCGGGAGAGGGGCGGTCGTCGCGGTCGCTGTCTGCCATCTGTCTGTGCTCTCCGGAAATGGAGCGAAGACCGGGACAGGCGCAGGCCCGTCCCGGTCTCTCGACCACGTCAGCTTAGTGCTTGGCGGCGGCGGGATAAAGCCGATCCAAGGTCAGGTTGAGATTGAGCACGTTGACACGCGGCTCACCCAACACCCCCAGCGTGCGTCCCTCGGTCGCTTCGGCCACCACCTTGCGCAGATCCGCCTCTGGGATACCGCGCGCGGCGGCAACGCGGAGAAGCTGGTACTCGGCGGCGGCAGGCGAGATATCGGGGTCCAAACCGCTGGCCGAGGTGGTCACCAGATCGACCGGCACCGGGATGCGGGCGTTGGGGTTCTCGGCTTTCAGCGCGGCGACCCGGTCGCCCACGTCCGACACCAGCCCCTTGGCCGTCGGCGCGTAGTTCGAGGCCCCGGAATTAGCCGCGTTATAGGGCGACGGCACCGTCTTGGTGGGGTCGTTGGGATCGGTGTCGGTGGTCGCCGAGGGGCGGCCATGGAAGTAGGTCGGGCCGGTCACCTGCTGGCCGATCAAGGCCGAGCCGATTACCTTGCCGTCCCGCTCGATCAGGCTGCCATGCGCCTGGGTCGGGAACAGCGCATCGGCCAGACCCGTCATCGCCAGCGGATAGGCCAGACCGCAGATCACCGTGACCACCAGGGTGGTCATGATGGCCACCTTCATTTGCTTGAACATGATGTCCTCTCCGATCTCAGGCCAGACCCAGGGCGGCGATCAGCATATCGAGCGCCTTGATGCCAACGAACGGAACAAGCAGCCCGCCCAGCCCATAGACAAACAGATTGCGGCGCAACAGCACTTCCGCGCTGGCCGGCTTGTAGGCCACACCCCGCAAGGCCAGCGGGATCAAGGCGATGATGATCAAGGCGTTGAAGATGATGGCCGACAGGATGGCGCTTTGCGGGCTGGCCAGATGCATGACGTTGAGCGATTGCAGCTGCGGGTACGACACCAGGAACAGCGCCGGGATGATGGCGAAGTACTTGGCGACGTCGTTGGCGATGGAGAA
>DATGZW010000296.1:0-3310 GCA_035297005.1 Patescibacteria group bacterium | reverse complement strand
GTGCTATTTTTGGCGCTGAACACCGCCAATGTCACCATTCTGCCGACGCATGTGATGGCCCTGCGCACGGCCATCGGCTCGCATGATCCGGCGGCAATAATCCCCACCACGCTGTTCGCCACGCTATGGTCGACCGGGCTGGCCATCGCCTTCGCCAAATGGGGCAACCGTTGGTTCCCCGCCGACAGCGCGACGGAAATGGCAGCGCTACGCCCGCGTCAGGCGGACGACGTACCTGCCGATGACGCCATCCTCCCCGAGGGTGTGCAGCCGCCCTACCCGGCTTGGATCTCGGCCCTCGCCATCGCGGTGACGCTGGCGATCATCCCGGTGACTCTGGTCTGGGGGCGGGTACTGTCGCCATGGATCATCCCGACCATGATCGTCGGGCTGCTGGGCTTCGGGCTGGCCCGCCGCGTGCCGGTCTATGAAGCCTTCGTCGAGGGGGCCAAGGACGGCTTGGCCATCAGCCTGCGCATCCTTCCCTATCTGGTGGCGATCCTGGTGGCGGTAGGGATGTTCCGCGACAGCGGCGCCATGGAGATGCTGCTCGCCCCCATCGGCCGCGTCACCGGCATTCTCGGAATCCCCGTCGAGGCCTTGACCATGGCGGTGCTGAGGTCGCTGTCCGGCTCGGCCTCCTTCGGCTATCTGGCCTCGCTGCTGAAAGACCCGGCCATCGGCCCCGACGGCTATCTAGGGGTGCTGGTCAGCACCATCTATGGGTCGAGCGAAACCACCTTTTACGTGCTGGCTGTGTATTTCGGCGCGGTCAACATCCGCCGCATCCGCCACGCCTTGCTGGCCGGACTGCTGGCCGATCTTTGCGGGGTGGTGTTCTCGGTGATGATCTGCGCATGGCTGTTCCGTTAGGGAATGCTCAATGCGACAGGAACACCGGGATCGTCATATGCGCCAGAATGTGCCGCGTCGCCCCGCCCAGCACCAGTTCGCGCAGACGTGAGCGGCCATAGGCGCCCATCACCAGCAGATCCGCCTCGTCGTCGGCGGCGCGCGACAGCAGCATGCTGCCGACTTCGATGTCATCCGAGGCGATGCTTTCGCACACCGCCGTGACCCCGTGCCGCGCCAAATGCAGGCAGATGTCGGAGCCGGGCACGTCGCCATGCCCCATCTGGCCGCCGCGCGGATTGATCGCCAGCACATTGACCTGACGCGATAGTTTCAGGATCGGCAGCGCGTCGGCGGTGGCGCGGGTGGATTCGCGGCTGCTGTTCCACGCCATCAGCACCTTGTCGCCCAGCGTCGGATAATGCCCGACCGCCGGCACCACCAGCACCGGACGCCCGGCCTCCAGCACCAGATGATCGACCAGCCCGCGCTCGGCCAGGATATCGTCGTCATCATCCAGCGAGGCCTGCCCGACGATGGTCACATCGGCATAGCGGCTGTGCAGCGGCACCACGTCGATGGCGTCGCCGCTGACGTCGCGCCATTCCACCGACAGCGCCGAACCGGCCACCGCCGCATCGAACAGATCCTTGGCCTCGGCGGCGGTTTCGGCGGCGAACTGGCTTTGCAGGGCGGACAATTGGCTGCCCAGTTCGCTGAAGATGAAGGTCGGCACCACCGCCAGCGAGCGCACATGCAGCCCGATCAGATGCGCCCCATGCCGAGCGGCCAGCCGCACCGCGACGGCCAGCCGTTCGGGACAGGATTTGGCCGTATCGACGTAAACCAGGATATCCTTGAACGCCATCGCCCTCTCCTGTCCCAGATCATGCGGCCCGAACGGGGGACGCCGCCGGTGACGCCCCCCCTATGCGCCTTACTTCGGCGGCTGCATCTGCATCTGCATTTGCTGGTGCATGTTCGACATATCGCCTTGCATATGCTCATGCATCGCTGCCCCCATGGCGGCGATGGTCTGCACGGCGACGGTCACCTTGACCTCGCCGGCATGTTGGAAGCCCAAGGTCAGCGGGAAGCTTTCGCCGTCCTTGAGCGGCGCCGCCAGCCCCATCAGCATGATGTGGTAGCCGCCCGGCTTAAGTTCGATCGAACCATGCGCCGGCACGTCGATGCCATCGACGGGGCGCATCTTCATCACTTCACCATCCTTGAAGCTGCTGTGCAGTTGCACGTCCTTGGCCGCATCGGACTTGGTGGTGAGCAAGCGCTCGGGCGTGTCGCCGTCGTTCTTGATGGTCATGAAGGCGGCGGAGTTGGCTCCCGCCGAGGCGCGCGCCCATGGCGTCTCGATGGTCAGGCTGCCGGCTTTGACCTCGGCGGCCTGAGCGGTGGCGACACAGCCGAACAGAGCGATGGCGGAAACGAGGGTCTTCAACATCATGATGGTCTCTCCTTGGAGACGATGGGGCATGTTCAATAGCATGGGAAGGCGACGGATGGATCGGCGGCTCATGGCCGGCAAGTGTCCGTCCGCACTGGCTTATTGTCAATCGGGGTGCGATGGTTTGCCCCATCTCCGCCGGGCCGAAGGAATTTCATCCAACGGCCACAGCCGATTTGAGTCTGCGCCGCCCGCCTGTTAAGGTTTGCCCCTTCTTCTTGGCCGGGGGAACAGCTTGATGGCTGGTAAGGCGCGCGCAGATATTATTTCCGACATTACCCAACACATCGCCAAGAATGGCGGCGGTTGGGGCGATTGGTATGTCGGCGTCACCGACAGCCCCAAACAGGCGCTGTTCACCGCACATCGCCTGCGCAGCACCGGCGACGCCTGGATCTCCCGCAAGGCGAAGGATGACTTGCAAGCCGTCGAGGTGGAGGAATATTTCCGCACGGTGTGCAAAACTGTCGGCAATCCAGGCAGGACGACGCTCGACCATGTGTTCGTCTACGCCTATCGCCGCAAGCCGCATACCAAACCCTGACCAATCTGGCTTGATCAAACACAAAGCCTGGGGCAAATCGCAGGGCTAGCCTGTGCTGGTCGAGGTTGCACCAAGAGAAGACGGTCGTTAGGATCGCCAGATTCCAAACAGTCGCCGCGGACACGGCGCAAAGTGAGGGTCGCAATGGATTACGACAAGTTCTTCGCTGACCGGATCGCCGAGTTGCGACGTGAAGGCCGTTACCGCATTTTCGCCGATCTTGAGCGGACCGCGGGTGCCTTCCCCACAGCCAAGAACTACCGCGACGGCAAGGTGCATGACGTCACCGTGTGGTGCAGCAACGACTATCTGTGCATGGGCCAGCATCCTTCCGTCACCCAGGCGATGATCGAAGCGGTGCAGCGCTGCGGCGCGGGGGCCGGCGGCACTCGCAACATCTCGGGCACCAACCATTACCATGTGCTGCTGGAAGAAGAACTGGCCGGCTGGAA
>DATGZW010000295.1:0-3098 GCA_035297005.1 Patescibacteria group bacterium | reverse complement strand
ACCGTGCCATCATCATCGCCGGACCGCGCCGCGCCGGCAATCCCGGCAAAGGAACGACCACCGTCGCCCTAACCCGCATGACCTTGGTCAAGGCGGGTGGTACGCATCCAGGACAGTCTGGCCCTCGTCAGCGCGGCGCGGTGACACCATATGGACGAATGGGCGGGGATCGGGAGGACGTATGACGGAGTGGAACAAAGCGGCGCTGCTGCTGGTCGGGCATGGCTCGTCGCGGGTGACGACCAGCCGCGACGCGACCAGCCGCTTGGCCGAGACGATGCGCGCCCAGAACCTGTTCGCCGAGGTGCGCGAATGCTTCTGGAAGGAAGCGCCATTCCTGTCGCTGGATCTGGTCGCCGCCCCACTGGTCTATGTGGTGCCCAATTTTGCCGGCGAAGGCGTCTTCACCCGCAAACTGATTCCCGACAGGCTGGGCCTGAATGGCCGCCTGACCGCCCTGTCCGGCCGGCGGGTGGTCTATACCGACCCGGTCGGCAGCCATCCCGGCATGCCGGCGCTGCTGCAACGCCGCGCCGAAAGCCTGTGCGCCGCCAACGCCATCGCCCCCGAAGACACCGCCCTGGTGGTCATCGGCCATGGTTCCAGCCGCCCCGGCGGTTCGTCGGGCACGCCCGAAGCTGTGGCCGCGACCTTACGCGCCGATAGCCGCTTCGCCGAGGTCGTTACTGCCTTTATCGAGCAAGAGCCCCGCGTCGCCGATTGGCCGGCGCTGGTGCGCAGTCGCCATGTCATCGCGGCACCTTTGCTGATTTCGGAAGGCATGCACGCCAGCGAAGACCTGCCGCCGCTGTTCGGCCTGGCCACGCCGCAAGGCGGCCCGGTCGAGACAGCGGGGCGGCAGGTATGGCTGATGGGCGGCATTGGCCGCGATCCCGAGGTTGTCGATATCATCCTCGACCAGATCCGCGCCGCCGAAGCGGAGATCGAGCAGGAATCGCGGTTGCGGGCGTAACTGCCCGCCCCCTTACACCTGGGCGATTTCGCCTTCCCAAGCGACGCGTTTGCGATAGATCGTCGATGGGCTGATGCCCAGCAAGGCGGCGGCCTTGGGGATGTTGCCGTCGCACAGCGAGATCGCCGTTTCGATGGTGTCTTTCTCCACCTGCCACAGCGGACGGATCGACAACGCCGGATCACCGGGGGCGCAGGGCGAGGCCTGGGCGGCGCTGGCACCGGCGGCGAGTCCGGGACGATGCGCCTGGGCGACAATGCCGCGATTGAGCGGCGGCGGCAACATCGACGGCTCGACCACCTCGCCGTCGTTCAGCACCACGACATTGCGCACGACGTTTTGCAATTGGCGGATATTGCCGGGCCAGTCATAAGCGCGCAGCACCGCCTCGGCCTCGGCCGAGAAGCTGTGGAACGCCTTGTGCTCCTCGGCGGCGAAGTCGGCGAGGAAGCGATTAGCGATGGCCACGACGTCGTCATCGCGCTCGCGCAGCGGCGGCAGGTGCAACGGGATGACATGCAGGCGGTAGAACAAATCCTCGCGGAAGCGCCCGGCCTCGACCTCGCCCATGGGGTCGCGGTTGGTGGCACAGAGGAAGCGGACATCGACCTGTTCAGTACGGCTGCCGCCGACGCGCTGGAAACTGCCGGTCTGGATGAAGCGCAGCAGCTTGGTCTGCAAGGCCAGATCCATCTCGCATATCTCGTCAAGGAACAGCGTGCCGTTATCGGCGCGGCTGGCGGCGCCGTCGCGGTCCGAGGTGGCGCCGGTAAAGGCGCCGCGCACATGGCCGAAGATTTCGCTTTCCATCAAATCCTTGGGGATCGCCCCGCAATTGATGGCAACGAAGGGTCCGTTGGCGCGTGGAGAGCGGCGATGCACGGCATCGGCGCAGAGTTCCTTGCCGGTGCCGGATTCGCCGGTGATGAACACCGTGGCGCGGCTGCGGGCTGCCTGTTCGATGACCCGATAGACCGCCTGCATCGGCAGCGAACCGCCGATGAACCCGCAATACTGAGTGCGGTCCAGGTCGTCCTTGAAGGTTTCGATGATGCGGTTGAGGCGCTGGTGTTCCAGCGCGTTGCGCAGAGTGACGACCAGACGCTCGGGCGGGAACGGCTTAACGATGAAGTCGAAGGCGCCGTTGCGCATGGCATCGACGGCGGTATTGATCGACCCGTGCGCGGTCATCACCACCACCGAACAGGGAATCCGCTCGGCGACGATGATGCGCAGAATGTCCAACCCGTCCATATCGGGCAGGCGGATATCCAACAGAACCGCCTGAGGCGGTCGCGCGCGTAGCTTTTCCAGCGCCGAAGCGCCGGTTTCGGCCAATTCCACCGCCCAAGGCTCGCCGCGCAGATACTCTTCGTAGAGACTGGCGAGCGATGGGGAATCTTCAACGAGCAGGATACTGGGTACCGCCATTGCCGTCCTCTGGCCCAACGTCATAGCGGTTATAGTAACAGACCTATGGCTTCGCTGTCTGGCATCGCAACCTGCATGGCGTGCGAAAAATTGGGGTGGAAGCCCTTGACGGATCAGGACAGGCTGTGGCTAGTGCTTTCACCCCAAGGATCGACGGGGGCCACCGTCTTGGTCGGCCAGGATAACGCCACCGGCCACCCTTGCAAATTGTACTGCGGTTCAATCTTGCGGGCGAATTTGCGCCCCAGCATCGGCAGGAACGACGCCAACCGCCGCTTGGTGGACGAACCGGTCTTGAGGCCGCGCCGCGCCAAACGGCGATTGCCGATGCTCGGCTCAAGCGGGGTTGCGGACAAACGGAACCCGCCGATCGAAAGCAGGTCGAGCGCGCTAAAATCGTCCAACATAGGTGCTCCCCAGACTGCTGAGTTTGCGCAGTTTAACCGGATGCCGCTGCCGTTTTGTGGCGACGCCATGAAACTTTAGCGACAGCCCGTTTGCGCATCCAACTCACAACGGTCCAGGGACGGTCAGTCCAGCGCTGCCCTGACGTTTGGCCGGGCGCTCGCTGTCGGCCCGCTCCATGACCAGACCGACCAGAGCCTCAACGGCAAGGTTCAGCGTCTCCTCGTTGACGATCACCTCGACCTCATCATCGGGCGGCAGGTCTTCGGCAAAACGCATCTGGTCCTCG
>DATGZW010000294.1:0-3704 GCA_035297005.1 Patescibacteria group bacterium | reverse complement strand
CCTTCATGATGACGCCGGCGCCCAAAAAGCCGATGCCGGTGACGATGCCTTGGATGACGCGGCTTGGATCAGCCGCCACCGGAGTCTGCACCAGACCGCCGAACCACTCGGCGGGAAAGCCGCAAATCACCGTCAGCATGGTCGAGGCGATGCAGACCAGCGCGTAGGTGCGGATTCCCGCCGCCCGACCGTGATAGGAGCGCTCGTAACCGATCACCACGCCAACCGCCGCCGCCCCCAGAAAATGCAGCAGCAACAGGCCGTTGGTGACCAACTCCGGTGTCGACCAATAGGCTTTCAGCATGTTCATGACGCCCCCTCCCCTTGCCGCATCGGCGATCTATCGCCAAAGCCTACACCGGATTCGCCAAACACCGTAACCCAGAGGCAAAACCGCGCCGCCTACCCCCTCTGCGCTATCTCTATTGGGGCGACTAACGAGGTATTAATAAATCTCTCGACAACAGCCCGGAAGTGAGCGCCATCCATGGAGGTCATGCGTATTGTCGGTAAAGGGCGGATTATCGGAAAGACATCAAGCCATTGGATCGTTGATCGTGATGGCATAGAGCTGTTTATTTCCTTATCTAATATGGTATCTACCCACACTGCCATCGGACAAACTGGTATTCTTACATACGAGTACAGACGTTCGTCTTCGATGGTCAATTGCTTTCGCGCCGAAGACGATCCGCTGGTGAGCAACAACCGGAACCGCTAAAGAAAACGCGCCGCGACGACCGGCAATTGGGTGAAATTGTCGATGACCTCGTCGGCGCCCAATTGGCGCGGATCGATGCGGGCGTAACCGAAACTTACCGCCACCACCGGCACCCCCGCTCCACGCGCCGCCGCCACGTCGTTGCTGCTGTCGCCGACCATCAATGCCCGTCCCTCGGCGGCGCCCATGGCCGCCAGGGTGGCCCGCAAATGGCCGGGATCGGGCTTCTTGACCGCCACGCTGTCGCCGCCCAGCACCGCCACGAACAAATCCGACAACTCCAGCCCCTCCAGCACCTCGACCGCCAGCGCATAAGGCTTGTTGGTGCAGACGGCCAGCCGGTGGCCGGCAGCCTTCAGTCCTTCCAAGGTCTCGCGCACTCCCGGATACAGACGGGTTTCATGCGCGGCGTGGCCCCGGTAATGGTCGATATAGCGGGCCACCAGTTCCGCCACCGGCTGATCGGGCAGACCGCCGGTCGCCGCCAATCCATGTTCAACCAGCACCCGCGCGCCGTCGCCAACCCAGCCCCGGATTTCGTCGGGACGGGCGGCGCGCCGGCCAAGATCGGCCAGCAGGCCATTCATCGCCCGCAACATGTCGGGCAAGCTATCAACCAGGGTGCCGTCGAGATCGAAGACGATGGCGGCGGGGCGTGACGCGATTTGGGTCATTTATCCTCCAGGGGTTCAGAAAATCTACCTCGTGAGAGGGCGAAAGGGGTACACCCTATATGATGACTTTACCGCCCGAACGGCTAAACTCGTCGGGCAGTCGCAAGGAGATCGAGCGCATGGCCGATGAGGACACGAAACTGGCGGAAATGCTGGGTGCCGGTGGCGCCGGTAAGGAGGCCGCCTATGACATCCAGATCGAGCTTTACGCCGTGCTCGGTCATGCCAACGTCCAGGTCAAGCAGCTGTTGAAACTCGGCCGCGGCGCCGTGGTCGAACTGGACCGCAAGATCAACGAGCCCATCGACCTGTTCGTCAACAAAATGTTGGTGGGACGCGGCGAGGTGGTGGTGGTCGATGATCGCCTGGGAGTGACCGTCACCGACATGCTGAAAGGCCAGCGCGGCGGCTGACGACCCGAGCCTTAGCCTGTAAGGGAACCATCGGCTGATCCTTGCGTTTGTGGACATAGGTCCAATTCAGCACAAGGAGCATCCAGATGCCTCTCGCCAGCCACTCGACGGCGACCATCGCTCAGGCCCTCAGCGGCATAGACTTTCCCGCCAACAGGCAGGATTTGATCGAGCACGCTAAGAAGAACAACGCCGACGCCGAGGTCATTCAGGCCCTGAAGGACGTGCCCGACGAGCAATACACCAGCATGGCCGACGTGTTCAAAGGGGTCGGGCAGTCGCATTGACGGCGGCTGAACGCCTGCCGATGGCGGGGGCTCCACCGGGCCTCCGCTTTTTTCATGCCTGCCGCCGACGCCTTGCGCCGCTCCGCGCCAATGGAGAACGCGGCCCCAAGAGCGGCCTGTCGCTTAACCGGCGGGGAAACTTTCGCCGACCGGCAAGCGTTGTCATCCCGTGCCCCCCAGCCGAAAGGGAACGCGATGACCCGTTGGATCAATCACATACCCCCTGTCAGCCCCGCCTTGTCTGGACGGGAGGACGGGATATGAACGGCGCCGCTCCCGACGAGGTTCGCCTAGCCTTGTCGCCCTGCCGGGTGGCGTTGTGGATGGTCGGGCTGTTCAGTCTGGCCGAGAGCATTCTGCTGCTGTCGGTCCCGCTGTTCACCTTCCAGGTGTTCGACCGCGTGCTGACTAGCCGCAGCCAGGAAACCCTGGTCATGCTGACGGTCGCCGCCATCGGCGCGCTGCTGGCGCTGTCGGTGTTCGACATGCTGCGCGGCGAGGTTCTGCAACGGGTAGGGCTGTGGCTGGATTCCCGGCTCAGCCCGCAACTGCTGGCCGCCGGCTTCGACGCCGCCGCCATCGGCGATGCCCGCTCGGGTCAGGGACTGCGCGATTTGGCGCAGTTGCGCAATTTCATCGGTTCCGGGGCGGCGGTGGCGTTCTTCGACGCGCCGATGGTGCCGGTGTTCATCGGCGTGATCTTCTTTATCGACCCCTTGCTCGGCTGGATCTCTCTGGGCGGCGCCGCCGCCCTGCTCGGCTTGGCGACGGCCAATCTGCTGAGCACCCGCAAGCTGCTGTCGCTGGCCAACGCCGCCTCGGTGATGGCGCTGAACCGCGCCCAAACCACCATGCAGACTGCCGATGCAGTGCGGGCAATGGGAATGCTGCCCTATATCACCGAAAAATGGCAAACCCTCAACGGCGGCATTCTGGCCTTGCAGGCGCGCACCGGCGACCGCATCGGCCAGTTCTCCGCCGCCTCGAAGTTCGCCCGGCTGGTAGTGCAGATCCTGTCGATGGGCGTCGGCGCGTCGCTGGCCATGGACCAGCGCATTACCGGCGGCATGATGATCGCCGCCTCGATCATCATGGCGCGCGGACTGGCCCCCATCGAAGTCGCCGTCGGCAGTTGGAGCGCCCTGGCCGCCGCCCGCGAATCGTGGCGGCGCATTGACCGCATCCTCGCCTCGGCACCGGTGCGCAGCGGCCGCACCGACCTGCCGGTGCCGCGCGGCGGGCTGCTGGTCGAGCATGTCTTCTATCTGGCGCCGGGCGGGCGGTCGATCCTCAAGAACGTCTGTCTGGCCCTGCCGGCGGGCGAGGCATTGGGGGTGATCGGTTCGACCGCCGCCGGCAAGACCACCCTAGCCAGGCTGATTACCGGCGTGCTGAGTCCCGCCGCCGGCTCGGTGCGGCTTGATGGTGCCGAGCTGTCGCAATGGGATCCCGCCAAGCTGGGCCGCCATATCGGCTATCTGCCGCAGGATGTGCAGCTTCTGCCCGGCACGGTGGCCGAAAACATCGCCCGCATGGGCGAGCGCGACGACGAGATGGTGGTCGACGCCGCTCGCCGCGCTGGTGTGCACGAGTTGATCCTGCGCCTGCC
>DATGZW010000293.1:0-6400 GCA_035297005.1 Patescibacteria group bacterium | reverse complement strand
CGGCAATTATGTGTTCGCCTATGACAGCAAGGGCATCGTCCAAATCAATGGCGGGGATAAGGCCAAAGAAGGACAAAGCCGGGTGGGGGAGACGGATCCCTCGGGCAAGCCTTTCGCCCAAGAGATGATCGATAAGGCTCTGGCCGGCGGCGGCTACACGGAATACCTCTCGGCCCGCTCGGGCAAGGATCGCAACCTGCCGAAGATCTCCTACAGCCAGCACTTCAAAGCCTGGGATTGGGTCATTGCCACCGGCGTTTATATCGATGACATCAACGCCGCGTTCTTCAATCACTTGCTGGCGCTGGGCGGGGTGATCGCCGTGGCCATCGGCGTGATGATGGCGCTGTCGTTGCGCTTGGGGACCAGTATCACTCGCCCGATCACGGCGATGACCGGCGTTATGAGCGCCATGGCCTCGGGCGATTTGTCGATCGCCATTCCCGCCACCGGCAACACCGACGAGGTCGGGGCGATGGCGCGGGCGATGGCGGTGTTCAAGGATGGCCTGCTGCACGCCCGCCAATTGACCGCTGTGCAAGAGGCCGCACAATCCGCCCGCGAAGCGCGCACCCGCACCATCGAGGGGCTGACGCGCGACTTCGACTTGCATTCCGCAGGTGTGCTGGAAACCGTCACCAGCGCCTCGACACAGTTGCAGGCCACCGCGCAGGCGATGTCGGCCACCGCCGAGCAGACCAATGCGCGGGTCGTCACCGTCTCGACCGCCACCGAGGAAGCCTCGGTCAGCGTCCAGACCGTGGCCAGCGCCGCCGAGCAGTTGTCGGCCTCGATCCACGAGATCGGCCGTCAGGTCGAACAGTCCAGCCGGGTCTCGCAATCCGCCTCGGAAGAAGCCAGCCGCACCAGCGCCACTGTCCGTGGGCTGGCCGAAAGCTCGGCCAAGATCGGCGCGGTGGTCAGTCTGATCAACGACATCGCCGCGCAGACCAACCTGTTGGCGCTGAACGCCACCATTGAAGCGGCGCGGGCGGGCGACGCTGGCAAGGGCTTCGCCGTGGTCGCCAACGAGGTCAAGCACCTCGCCAATCAGACCGCCAAGGCCACCGAGGAAATCAGCTCGCAGATCGGCGCGGTGCAGGACGCCACGCAAGACGCAGTGACCGCCATCGCCGCCATCGTCGGCCGCATCGAGGAAATCAACGACATCGCCACCGCCATCGCCGCGTCGGTGGAAGAACAATCCGCCGCCACCTCGGAAATCGCCCGCAACGTCTTGCAGGCGTCGGAGGTGACGCGCCAAATCTCGACCAATCTGGGCGGCGTCACCCAAGCCGCGGCGGAAACCGGCGGCGCGGCGGAACAAGTCCTGGCCTCGGCCCGCTCCTTGGCGCGCGAATCGGCGGATTTGAAGGATGTGGTGGGCAAGTTTCTGGCGGGGGTGCGGTTGGCGTAGGCCTTCGTTCAACCAGCCGCCAAACATTGCGCATCTCGGCCAAACACCCATATACTGTGGGCAAATGGCCAAGGAGCGGAGATGATCAGTCCCGAGAAAACAGCCGGCATCGTCGGTGGATCGGCGATTATCGGCTCCGACGTCCATGACAGCCTGGACTTGGTGCGGGTGGTTCGGCGCGGCCTGCCGGTTGGCGCGGCCCAGCATATGCTGGACAGCGGGCGTCTGACCCCCGCCGAGATGGACCGCGTGGTGCTGCCCCGCCGGACCTTGGCCAACCGGCGCAAGGTCGGCACGCTGACCGCCGACCAGTCCGACCGCTTGCTGCGCATCGCCCGCGTTCTCGCCACCGCCGACGAAACCTTTGGCACCGTCGACAAGGCCAGCCATTGGCTGCGTCGGCCGACCCAGGTGCTGGCTGGCGAACGCCCGCTCGACCTTCTCGACACCGAGGAAGGCGCGCGGGAGGTGGAAGCCCTGCTGGGGCGCATCGCCCACGGGATTGCCGCCTGATGCAGGCTTGGCGGTTGTGCCGCGCCGCTTTCGCCGACCTTGCCGGCGACGGCGCCCGGCTGTATGGCGGCCGCTGGAATTCGCCAGGCCGGGCGATGGTGTACACGGCCTCCTCGGCGGCGCTCTGCGTGCTAGAGGTGCGTGTCCATCTGGACCTGCCGCCCGACCTGATTCCCGACGACTATGTCCTGACGGCCATCTCGCTGGATGGGCTGTCGGTCGAAAGCGTCGAGACCTTGCCGGACAACACGCGGGCCTTCGGCGATGCATGGCTGCAAGACCAACGCACGGCGGTCCTGCGGGTGCCGTCGTTGATCGTTCCGGAAAGCCACAATCTGCTGCTCAATCCCACCCATCCCCAGGCCAGCGCCGCCCGCCTTCTCGACCGCCGCCCCTTCGCCTTCGACCGGAGACTGTGGCTGCCTTTGTGATTGGGGTGGAGCACGGCAGGTTCACCTAAATCGTGGCACCAAGACGGTTGCTACCTTTGCAACGCCCGCCAAGCGATGTCGCGGCGGCAAAAGCCATCCGGCCAGCGGATCAAATCCACCGCCTGATAGGCCCGCGCCTGCGCTTCGGCCACCGTCGCCGCCGTCGCGGTCACGCCCAGCACGCGCCCGCCGCTGGCCAGGATACGGCCACGGTCGTCGCGCTTGGTGCCGGCGTGCAGCACCTTGACTCCGGGCACCGCGTTGGCGGCGGCGAAGCCTTCGATGGGGCTGCCTTTCTTATAGGAGCCGGGATAGCCCTTGGCCGCCATCACCACCACCAAGGCGGGGTTGGGATCCCACTCCAGTTCGCGCCCGGCCAGTGTGCCGTCGCAGGCGGCCAGCAGCAGTTCGACCACATCGGACTTCAGCCGCGCCATCAGTACCTGACATTCGGGGTCGCCGAAGCGGACGTTATATTCCAGCAGCTTGACCACGCCGTTGTCGATCATCACCCCGGCGAACAGGATGCCCTTGAACGGCTTGCCCTCGGCGGCCATGCCGCGCACGGTCGGCATGACGCAGCGTTCCATAATCTGCGCTTCGATCTCGGGCGTGACCACCGGGGCGGGGGAATAAGCGCCCATGCCGCCGGTGTTGGGGCCGGTGTCGCCGTCGCCGACGCGCTTGTGGTCTTGCGCGGCAGCCAGAGGCAGGGCGGTTTCGCCGTCCACGATGGCGAAGAAGCTGGCTTCCTCGCCGGTGAGGAATTCCTCGACGACCAGTTCGTCGCCCGCCGCGCCGAACACTTTTTCGGCCATCATGCTATCGACGGCGGCCAGCGCCTCGTCCAGGGTCATGGCGACCACCACGCCCTTGCCGGCGGCCAAGCCATCGGTCTTGACGACGATGGGCGCGCCTTGCTGTCGGATGAAGTCCTTGGCGGCGTCGGGGTCGGTGAAGCGGCCATAACCGGCGGTGGGCACGCCGTATTTGGCGACGATGTCCTTCATGAAGCCCTTCGAGCCCTCCAGCGCGGCGGCGGCGGCGCTGGGGCCAAAGGCTTTGATGCCGGCGTCTTGCAGGCGGTCGGCGAGACCGGCGACCAGCGGCACTTCGGGGCCGATGACGACGAACTCGACATGCTCTTGCTTGGCGAAGGCGACCAGACCCTCGACGTCTTCGGCGGCAAGATCGACCAGGGTGGCATATTCGGCGATGCCGGCATTGCCCGGCGCGCACAACAGCGAGGAACATAGCGGCGAGCGGCGGATCGCCCAGCACAAGGCATGTTCGCGTCCACCCGAACCGACCACCATGATCTTCATAACCGTCTCTCCTTAAGCCTTCAGCCAGCGGGGTCTTGTACCATTCGCGCCATGGTATTTCCAGGGCGCGCGGCTTGCCGTCGGCGGCGGGGCCGCCTATCCTCTGTCGTCCACCCCAAGGAACCGATCGATGGCCGAAAACCCCGGCGCTCCGGCGTCGCACAACATCCCCGAATACACCGTCAGCGAAATTTCCAACGACCTCAAGCGCACGGTCGAACAGAAATACGACAATGTGCGGGTGCGCGGCGAGATCGCCGGCTTCAAGCGGCATAGCTCGGGTCATCTGTACTTCTGCCTGAAGGACAGCGACGCGGTGATGGATGCGGTGTGCTGGCGCGGTTCCGCCGGCAAGCTGATGGTCGCCCCCGAAGACGGTTTGGAGGTCATCGCCACCGGGCGGCTGACCACCTATCCGGGCCGGTCGAAATACCAGATGGTCATCGAGCGGATGGAACTGGCCGGGCAGGGGGCGCTGCTCAAGCTGCTGGAGGACCGCAAGCGCCGCCTTGCCGCCGAAGGCCTGTTCGACGCCGGGCGCAAGAAGAAGATCCCCTTTCTGCCGACGGTCATCGGCATCGTCACCTCGCCGACCGGGGCGGTCATCCGCGACATCCTGCACCGCTTGGCCGACCGCTTCCCCCGCCATGTGCTGCTGTGGCCGGTGGCGGTGCAGGGCGACGGCGCGGCGGAGCAAGTGGCGGCGGCGATCCATGGCTTCAACCGAATTGTTGCCGGAGGCCCGGTGCCGCGCCCCGATCTGATCATCGTCGCGCGCGGCGGCGGCTCGCTGGAAGATCTGTGGGCTTTCAACGAGGAAGTGGTGGTGCGCGCCGCCGCCGTTTCGGTCATCCCGCTGATTTCGGCGGTTGGGCACGAGACCGATACTACGCTGATCGATTACGCCTCGGACCTGCGCGCCCCCACCCCGACCGGAGCCGCCGAGATGGCGGTGCCGGTGCGCCGCGATTTGGTGTTGCAGGTGATGGACCGCTCGCGCCGTCTGGTCGCCGCCATCGGCCGTTCGGTCGATGAGCGCCGCACCCGTGTCGAGGGTCTGGCGCGCGGCCTGCCCGATCCGCGCCGCCGCATCGAAGACCTGATGCATATCCTCGACGATCGCGGCGAGCGTTTGGCCAACGCTTTGCCCAACGCCCTGCATCGCCGCCAAGCGCTGGTGGCGCAACTGGCGGCACGGCTGCGCCATCCGCGCGAGCAAATCTCGGAAAAGCGCCATGCGCTGGAACGCCAGAGCAGCCGCCTGGACGGGGCGATCAAAACCTGGCGGGCGGCGGAAGCGGCACGTCTGGAGCGCGACCGGCTGGAGCTAACCCAAAAAACCGCCCGCCTGGTGGCTGCTTTACCGCGCCTGCTGGACGCCCGCCGGCAAAAGGTCGCGCAGGCCGGAGCGTTATTGGAAAGCTATTCCTTCGAGCAAGTCCTGAAACGCGGCTTCGCCCTGGTCCGTGACGCCGAGGGCGAGACGGTGACCTCGGCCGAGCAAGCTCATGCCGGTGACCGCTGGACGGTGACCTTCCAGGGCGACCATTCCGTGCCGGTGACGGTCGCGGGGGATCACGCGCCGGAGCCGGTCAAGGCTGCGCCGCGGAAGGGGGGGAAGGGGCAGGATGTGAGGCAGGGGAGTTTGTTGTAGGGCGGCAGAAACCTTCCCACGGCGCGGCATCGCAGCCACGCCGTGGGAAAACATGGCCTTACTTGGATGCGGGCGGGGAGGCCGGGTTGGCCATCGCCTCTTTCTCCTTTTTGAGCTTTTCTCTCGCCGCGGCGTCCTCGGCGCGGATCGCGTCAAAGGGGCCGTATTTGTGCTGCACCTCGGAGAACGAATCGACGTATGGCCCCCACGGGAAATCCTCGGGCTTGTCATACGGATTGGAGAAGTCCTTCGCCACCTCGCCCTCTCTGGGCTGGCGGGGATGCGAGACGACGAAACCGGCAACGTCGTAAGCATCGTCCTTCGACAAGGCTGGACGATCCCAAGTCGCTTGGCCGAAGGGCATGTTCACATAGACATACTGGAAGGTCGACAAGATACGGAACATTGACGCCGACTCGCTGGTCGCATCCGGCCCCCAGAGCGGCGGAAATTCGTAGCCTTTACGGTCGCCCACGGTGCCGACGCGCTTACCCCGGCCATCATCACCATGGCAGACGGTGCACTGTTCCTTAAAGACCTCCTCCCCGCGTACGAGGTTGGCGGCTCTCTTCGGCTCCTCAACAACCATTTCCTTTTCGCCGATAATCTTTGCCCCCTTGGGCACGCCGCGCGAGAGGTACTCGATATAGGCCGCGAGTGCCTTCATCTCCTTCGAGTCTTCGGGGATGGCGCGCCCAGACAAGCTATGGGTAAAGCACAGATTGATTCTGCTCTCGAGCGTGACATTCTTGCCAAAGCGAGGCTGGAACTGGGGATACACGCTATATGTGCCAGTCAATGGGGCGGCATAGGGCATCGTCGCCGCGGCACGATGGCAACTCGCACACGACATGTTCGTGCCCGCGTAGCGTTTCGAGGGATCGGCCATCTCGGGTCCGAGATATTCCGAAGTGTGCGTGAGCAGTTCCTGACCCATCTTGATCATGCGGCTCTGCTCGTCGTCCGGCAGCTTCGAGAGGTCCGTGTCGGGCGTCGGCCATGTGCGGAGATCCACGATTGGGCGATCTGTTGCGGGCGCGGCGGACGCGTCGGCCGCCTT
>DATGZW010000292.1:0-5634 GCA_035297005.1 Patescibacteria group bacterium | reverse complement strand
TCGGTGCTGGCGGTGCCGATGCTGATCTATTTCGTGGGCATGGCCGATGCCCATGTCGCCATCGGCACCAGTGCCCTGGCCGTGTCGCTGAGCGCCTTGATCAACCTTGTCCCCCACGCCCGCGCCGGTCATGTCCGCTGGCGAACGGCTTTGCTCTTCGCCGCAGCCGGCGTTGTGGGGGCGTTGGGCGGTTCGACCCTGGGCAAGGCTCTGGGGGGCGGCAAGCTATTGTTCCTGTTCGCCGTGGTCATGATGGTGGTGGCGCTGCTGATGCTCCGCCCACGCGGCAACGGCGGAGCCGTCCCGGAATGTGTCCGGCCGGCCTGTCTCGCCCGCGTCGGGGCCACCGCCGCGACCGTGGGTGGGCTTGCCGGGTTCTTCGGCATTGGCGGAGGATTTCTGGTCGTCCCCGGCCTGGTTTATTCGACAGGCATGCCGATGATCGAGGCGGTGGGCACCTCTCTGGTGGCCGTGGGCTCGTTTGGCCTTGCCACGGCGGGCAGCTACGCGGCGTCTGGCCTAGTCGACTGGACGATCGCCGCCGAATTCATCGGTGGCGGCATTTTGGGCGGCTGGGGTGGCATGCTGCTGGCCCGCCGGCTCGCCGGATCCCGCAAGGCCTTGAATCTCATCTATGCCGCGACGGTGTTCACCGTTGGCGTCTTTGTGCTGGTCCGCAACCTTGGGGCCTTTCTATGAGCCCCACCAACACCATGAAGAGGATATCATGGCCCTGCAAGTGACGACGTTCTTCGACACCGCCACCTTCACCGCCACCCATGTGGCCGAGGATCCGGCCACCGGCCACTGCGCCGTGATCGATCCCGTCCTCGACTACGATCCCGCCTCCGGGCGGACGGACCACCACTCGGCCGATCGGGTGGTTGCCCATATTCGAGAGCATGGCCTGACTGTCGGGTGGATTCTGGAGACCCATGTCCATGCCGACCATCTGACGGCCTCCCCTTATCTGAAGGCCATCCTCGGCGGGAAGACCGCCATCGGAGACAAGGTGACCGTCGTGCAGGAAACCTTCGCTCGTCTGTTCAATGCCGAGCCAGAATTCGCCACCGACGGCCGTCAGTTCGACCGGCTGCTTGGCGATGGCGAGACCTTCATGGTGGGAAGTATCCCCGCCAAGGCCATCCACACCCCCGGCCACACTCCGGCCTGCATGACCTATGTGGTCGGCGACGCCGCCTTCGTCGGCGACACCTTGTTCATGCCCGATTATGGCACCGCCCGCTGCGACTTCCCCGGTGGCGACGCCCGGACGCTTTACCGGTCTCTCCGTAAGATTCTCTCCCTGCCGGATGAGACCCGGATGTACCTGTGCCACGATTACCGCCCGTTGGGGCGCGACACTGACCAGTGGGAGACCACCGTCGCCGAACAACGCCGCGCCAATGTCCATATTCGGGAGGAAATCGGCGAGGACGAATTCGTTGCCATGCGGCAAAGGCGCGATGCCGGGCTGGCGATGCCGGTCCTCATTCTGCCCTCCGTCCAGGTCAACATGCGGGCGGGCGAAATGCCCCCAGCGGAGGCAAACGGGCAGCACTATCTGAAAATTCCCGTGGACGCGATCTGATTGAACCGTCGAGGGCAAAGCGCAACAGACTCTGGTGAGTGCGGGTAACGGCCTCAGTTTCCCAGATGCCGTTCGAGATCCTCCATCCGCGAGTCCGTCAAGACGAACCCGTTCAGAGTGTTCCTTCGTCGCACCCTCGCTCTTGCCGATGTGACGTATCCGCCCACTCTGGTCTCACGCCCCGGTGCGGTCTTTCATGCAGGCCAGGAAAAGCTGGCGGCATTCCCTTGGCGCATTCCCTCGCTCGGTTATCGAGGTGACGGCACCATCCATTACCGAAATAATCGCTTGGCAAACATTGGTTCCGTAAAGGCTGGGTTCTGCCGTCAGTTGCCCAGACTGCCCATCGACGTATTGGTTGGGAATGGTAAAGGGAACGGAACGCTCGTAGGTCAGCACGGTGGACTTCGCATCCGCCGCCGCTTGCCGATACGGTGGACCGGCGCAAGCCAGCAGGTCGGCGTACCGCATTCCGACGAGGTCTCTTTTGGCCTGCGGCCAATCCGCCGAAGCATCGGCGCAGCCGGCGACCGTCAGCAACATCGTCACCAAACATCCTGCCTTCAGAAGGGTTGTCATGATGGCCTTCGGCGATACGCCGTAAAATTGAAACGCCACAGGACAACAGCCAATCCAGCAAATGGTTCCTCCGCCGTTGCCGCCCCCTCGACCAGCCTTGAACACGAGGACGGCGATGAGGTGGCAATTTGTTCCAGAAGACAGCCTACAGGCTCGCGCGAGGATACCCATTAAGTCATTGGCGAGACTGCGAAAACAAAATACACCCACATCAGAAGAAATATAAATCAATAGCACAGATGAAAAACACACCTGCAATCCGCATTGTGCATCACACATAAAAATACAGAACGTCACATCCAGCCAAATATAATCAAACAAAAATGAGATTTGTTGCACATTAATTACAACGCAATTGACTTTATCACTGAATATTACGGGATAATACCATGGAATTGACTCACCCACCACCACAGGAGACGTTGACATGGAAGCGCACACGATTCCGTTTGTCGGCAGACTATCTTGGGGCCGATGCGGCCGGCGGGCGACAGCGTCAGCCATTGCTCTACTTGCGGTCTCGGTCGCCGCACAGGCGCAAACCGCGAACGATCCAGCGTCCGGGATGCAAACCCAGATCGAGAATTTGCAAAAGCAAATCGACGCCCTGAAGGCTCAGGCTCAGGCTCAGGCTCAGGCTCAAACCCAATCAGCTTCCGGCAACATCCCGTCGGCTCGCGACATGCAGAACAGAATCGCCGACGCCACCGGGGTCAAGATGACCGTCGGAGGCTTCATCGAAACGGCGGGTATCTATCGAAACAAGAATGAAACCGCCGATGTCGGATCGAGCTTCAACACCGGCATCCCATTCAACAGCGCGCAGAATGCCCACCAAAGCGAGTTCCGCGAAAGCGCCCGGCAAAGCCGGCTGTCGCTGCTTGCCGAAGGGCAGGTCAATCCAGACACCGACGTGAAGGCCTATTTCGAAAGCGACTTTCTCGGCGCCGGCGCCAGTTCCAACTCCCAGGAAAGCAACAGCTACACGCCTCGGCTCCGCCAGGCCTTCGCCCAAATCGACCGCAACGATTTCGGTTTTCATGTGGTTGGCGGCCAGACCTGGAGTCTGGTGACCATGGATACTCAGGGCATCATCGCTCGCAAGGAAGACGTGCCGCTGACCATCGACGCGCAGTACGTTCCCGGGTTCAATTGGACCAGAAACACCGAACTGCGCCTGGTCAAGGATTTCGACCAAAAGGTATGGCTGGGACTTTCGGCCGAAAGCCCCCAAGTCGCCAACTCCGCCGGCGGCGCCACCACGACCGCCAGCCCCAACCCCGCCACCGGCTACAATGTTGGTGGGTCGCTGCTGAATTCCACCACCTCCTATTCGTCCGACGTGGCGCCCGACATCGTTGCCAAAGTCGCCGTCGATCCTGGCTGGGGCCATTACGAAGTCTTCGGCATCGGTCGCTGGTTCCACGACAATGTCACCACCGGCGCCGGTTCCAGCACCAACTACCACAACAACACGGCCTTCGCCCTTGGTGGCGGCGCCGGCATGATCCTGCCGGTCGTGCCGAAGATGCTCGACGTCCATGCCACGGTCATGCTCGGCCACGGCATTGGCCGCTATGGTTCAGCCCAACTACCGGATGTCGGTTTTAACGCGGCCGGAAAGGTCGAGCCAACCAAGGAGATCACCGCCTTGGTCGGGGTCACCGGCCACCCGGACCCGAGTTGGGATCTCTACCTGTATGGCGGCATGGAAAAGGTCATGCGACAGGACTATGTCAACGGCGTCGGCTTCACCAGCACCGCGAGCTTCGCCTCCTGCTATCAGGAAGGCGGCACCTGCGGAGCGTCCACAGCGTCCGTCTGGCAGGTCACGCCCGGCGTGTGGAAGCATGTCTACGAGGGAGACTTCGGCAAGGTTCTGGTCGGGCTCCAGGGATCGGCAACCCGCCGCAATGCGTTCAGCGACGTGTCCGGCGGCACGGCACCGCACGCCATCGAGGAAATCGGCATGGCCTCGCTCCGCTACTATTTCTGAGACCCCTACCCTATTCTGAGACCCCTGCCCTATCGACGAGGCGAGGCGTTCTGGTCAACACGGCGTTGGCCAGAACGCCTCGACACCTTGGTTAGCTGCCATTCCCCCCGACGCCAATGTTGTTCACCACCTGCGTCACCCCAGGAACACCGAGGACGATCGCCTTGGCCTCGCGGCGCTGCCCGACGGTATCAACGATGCCATTGAGGTACACCACATGGTCCATGGTGTGGACATAGACACCATTGGCATCAAGCGCTGGCCGTGCATCTAATTGAGCCTGAATGTCAGCGCTGAGTTTCGCATCCGCAACGCAATCGGCTGAGCTGCATTGTCCAAAACTTGAACAGGCGGAAAGAGCGCCGGATAGAACGCCCACAAACGCCCATATTGAGATCTGCTTGACAAGGATCATCGCCGGTTCTCCTTGATGTCCGTGGCACTCTATCGGAGGTATAGCCGGAGAACTGAAGCAAAAATACGCCCACTTCCCGCCGGATCCCATAGGCATGCACAGGAGCGAGTTTCACCACGGAGAGATATATGGGCACCCAGCGATACGCTGACAACTGCAAATGCGACAACTACCATATTCTGTCTTCAACAATATTGAAGTCGACATATAGCCTCCAGAACAACCATAGTTTTCAATTATTATTTCGGATTACGCATCATTTTCTCCAGCAACCAAGGCCACAGATGCGGGCGACCGCGACGCACAAGGACGGCGTAACCCATATGGTTGCTGACGTTTACATAAATTGTACTTGAATTTTCTTAAGATGAATTTATTTAGGAGCGAGTGGACGCTTACCGTGTGGGCGTCCACTTTGCCATCAGATTAAGCGCGAGGTGATAGCATGCCTTCGCAGACATTCAGCAACCATGGCGACAGCGGCATCCCGTCCTTGGGGAATCGGTCCGGGCCGTGGACATCGTCTTGTCTTGCGAACGTTCTTCTCATTGAGGACGATCTGGAAGCTGCCGAAGCGATTGTGGGTGACCTCGCGCGACGCGGCTACAAGGTGACACACGCCGCCGATGGCATCGAGGGGCTCGACAAAGCCGGCAACGCCGGGTTCGATCTGCTGATCATCGATAGAACCCTTCCCGGACTGGACGGGTTGGCGATCATCGCGGCATTGCGCCGGGAGGAAAACCATACTCCCATCCTGGTCCTGAGCGGCCTCGGTGAGGTTGACGAAAGGGTCCGCGGCCTTTCCGCCGGCGGCGACGATTATCTGTCGAAGCCGTTCGATTTCGAGGAACTGGCGGCACGGTCGGAAGCGCTGTTGCGGCGCCACAAGTCCGAGCGGCGGACCATCCTGCAGGCTGGCCCGCTCGAACTAGACCTCATCAATCGCCAAGCGTGGCGCGGACGGCGGCCGATCGAACTGCTACCACGCGAATTCAAATTGCTAGAATATTTGATGCGTCGGGCTGGGCAGACGGTGACTCGCGCCATGCT
>DATGZW010000291.1:0-5845 GCA_035297005.1 Patescibacteria group bacterium | reverse complement strand
CGATATGCGCGTTGATCCGTTTCAAGTCGCGCAAGATGTCGAGATGCAGCGTGCTGGTCTCGATGCTTTCCCGCCGCCCGACGCGCAGCCGGGCCAGATGAGCGTCCGTCGCCTGCCGCTCCATGTTACGCACCCCGACCTTTTCGGCTATCAGTTGGCGGGCCAGTTTGACGTCGCCGGACACGACGATGGCCATGGCGATGCGCAGGTTTTCCAGCGTCTGGTCATAGAATTTGGTGATTTCGCCCAGGCCCTCGTCCGAGAAGGCCAGCTTGTGCTTGATCTTCTTTTCTGCCAGTTCCTTGATGTTGCGGTCGATGATGTCGCCGATATGCTCCAGGTTGATGACCAGCGTCATGATCTCGGCCAGCCGCTGACTGTCGGCTTCGTCCAGATCGCTTTGCGGCAGCCGAGCCAAATAGAGCTTCACCGCCTGATGCACGGCATCGACCACGTCGTCCATTTTGCCGATCTCGGCGGCGAGCTTGATATCGCCATTGCGCAATAGATCAAGGCTGCGGCGCAGCATTCCCTCGACCACATCGCCGAGGCGCAAGGCCTCCCGCGTCGCGCAGCCAATGGCGACGCTAGGAATCTCGGTGGCCGACGCGTCCAGATAATGCGCCCGCAGCGGATCGTCCGGCATCATCTCGTCGGGCAACACGCGCATCATGACCGCGACGACCACGTCGATCAGCGGCAGGAAAAAGACAGCCAGGACAAGGTTGAAGGCGACATGGAAATCAACCAACTGGGCCGCCGTACCGGCCTCCAGCCATGGAAGGAGCGTGCCGATCTCGCCCAGGACAGGCAGGCAAGCGGCACAGCCGAGCAGGCGCAGGGCGGCATTGCCGACGGCCAGACGCCGCGCCGCCGCCGGTTGCCCACTGGTTTCCAGCACCGGGGGAATGGCGCTGCCGAAATTGGCGCCCAGCACCATGGCCAACGCCAGCGGCCCGCCGATGCCGCCCGACCCCGCCAGCGGCACCAGCAGCAGGATCACCGCGACACTGGAATGAGCCAGCACGGTCAATCCGGCGGCAAAGACGAAACCCAAGACCGTCGCCCCGCTCAGATCGGCCAGCAGGCGATGCATTTCGGGCGCATCCGCCAAGGGAGTGGCCCCGGCATCGAGGAGACGCAACGACAGCAGCATGACCCCCAGCCCCAGGACAGTCCGGCCAATGGCTCTGCGACGCCCGCCCTCGCCGGAGCGGAACACCACCACCCCGGCCAGGATCAGCGCCGCTGACAGCGGACCGACATCGAAGGTCAGCAGCTTGGTCACCAGACTGGTGCCGATATTGGCCCCCAGCATGAGGGCCTGGGCCATGACTCCGCCCAACAACCCGCGCCCGACGAACGAGGCCGCCATCAGGCAGGTGGCGGTACTGCTCTGCAAGGCAATGGTCACGGCAAGGCCTATCAACAGCGCCAGGACGCGATTGCGCGTCGCCGATCCGATCCACTGGCGCAAATCGGCGCCGAAGGCGCGGTTGATCCCGGTGCTGACCATCCGCAGCCCCCACAGGAGCAACGCGGCGGCACCGAGCAGGTTGACCAGAATGAGAGATGACGCCATTCCAGACCCTCCCGATTTCTCGTGTCTCTGCCACGAAGGGACCAGGGCGTTATGTGGGGTCGCGGCGGAGAATCACCATGGCCAATGTGATTTCACCGCTCACGGATGGCAACAGGCGGATGTTGCTTGGCCAACCGTTGCGCCTGGCGGTTTGGCGGTTCCACGGCCGAGAACAGGACGTCAGGCAGATTGGCTTCGGTCAACATCTTGGCTGGGGTGCTGCGGCAAACAGCGCCTATGGGGGAAGGGAACAGGGAGGAAGGGTACAAGGGGGGACACCAATCTCCTCCGACTCTTCGTCCTCCGCCCACGCCCGCGTTCTTCGCCACCGTGATCCCGTCACGCCGTCCTCTCTCGGCGGCACTCTGGACCCACACGGAGGCATACCATGCGCGCGGACCCCGCAACGCGTTACGTCAGAACCCACGAGGCCGCGCGGATGCTTGGCCTGTCGGCCCGCACCCTGGAAAAATACCGCTGCCACGGCACCGGCCCGGTCTTCCGCAAGCTGGGGGGACGGGTGGTCTACGCCGTCGATGACCTGGAGACCTGGGCCGAGCAGTCCGCCTGCACCTCGACCTCCGACCCGCGCTATGGCTCCGCCCGTCTGGCCGGCCGGGCGCGTTGACGATGTCCGCCCGTTCCCCCGTCGCAGCGCGCCGGCAACTGGAGTTGTTCCAGGCGCTGCCCGGCGACATGGCGCCCCGCGATGCTCAGGATCTGATGTCGTGGCCATTCTTCAGCCTGTCCAAGTCCCGCCGCGTCCGCCCCATCGACTTCCGCATGGGCGAGGTGACGATCCGCGTCGAGGCGACGCCAGAGCACGGCATGGCCACCATCTGGGATGCCGACCTGCTGATCTGGGCCGCCAGCCAGATCGTCGAGGCCCGCGACCGCGGCCTCGCCACCTCCCGCCTGATGGCCGCCACGCCCTATGAAATCCTCGCCTTCATCGGTCGCGGCGACAGCGTCCTCAATTACGACCGTCTGAAGGCGGCGTTGGACCGGCTGCAATCCACCACCATCGCCACCTCGATTCGTCAGCCCAGCGAACGGCGTCGCCACCGTTTCTCCTGGATCAACGAATGGAAGGAACGGCTGGACGGCCGGGGCCGCCCGCGCGGCATCGAGTTGATCCTGCCCGACTGGTTCTATGCCGGCGTGATGGAGGACACCTTCGTGCTGACCATCGACCGCGCCTATTTCGATCTTACCGGCGGACTGGAGCGCTGGCTGTACCGGTTGGTGCGCAAGCATGGCGGCCGCCAGGCGCAGGGCTGGAGCTTCGACCTCCGCCATCTCCACCTCAAATCCGGCAGTCTGTCGCCGTTCAAGCGTTTCGCCTTCGACCTGCGCGCCATCGTCCAGCGCCAGCCCCTGCCCGGCTATCGCCTGGGCTACGGAATCGACCTGAGCGGCGAGATTCGTCTGGCCTTCGCCCCCACCCTGCCCGAAGGCCTGGTGGATCCTCTCATGCCCCGAAAGTTATCCACAGATTCGGTGCATAAGCCTGGGGATAAGCTGTGACTCCGCCCGTACTATCAGGAACCCGGACTCCCGTACTATCGGGAACCCGAGTCCCGTACTATCAGGAACCGAAGTGGCCTGTAACCCCTTGGTTTTCCAGGGGCGATTCGGCCTCTTCTAACGTTCCTAACTTAGACTCCTACGGAGTCTTCCTAACTGTAGAGGGGGCCGCCGGCCGGTGCAAAAGCCCGGCGCCCCACCTCCTGATCACTTTTGCGCCACTCCGTTTTGGCAGATTCCGGCACGCCATTCCCTGTCGGAGGAGGCCATGATCGTCGCCCTGCTCAACCAGAAGGGCGGCGTCGGCAAGACCACCCTGGCCCTGCATCTGGCCGGCGCTTGGGCCAGGCTCGGCAAGCGCGTCACCCTGATCGACGCAGACCCGCAAGGCTCGGCCCTCGACTGGTCCGAGCAGCGGGCACGGAACGGCCTGCCCCGGCTGTTCGGCGTCATCGGCCTCGCTCGCGACACCTTGCACCGGGAAGCCCCCGACCTGACCCGCGACGCCGATCATGTCGTCATCGACGGACCGCCGCGCGTCGCCGGGCTGATGCGTTCGGCCTTGCTGGCCGCCGATCTGGTGCTGATCCCGGCGCAACCGTCACCGTTCGACGGCTGGGCCTCGGGCGAGATTCTGAAATTGCTCGGCGAGGCGCGGATCTTCCGCCCGCAGCTCATTGCCCGCTTCGTGCTGAACCGCTGCGGCGCCCGCACCGTCATCGCCCGCGAGACGGCCGAGGCGCTGGCCGATCATGATCCACCGCTGCTGCGCGCCACCATCGGCCAACGCGTCGTCTTCGCCGATGCCGCGCAGTCGGGCCGACTGGTGTTCGAGATCGACGACGGTAGTCCGGCCGCCGGCGAAATCGCCGCCCTCGCCGCCGAAGTCGCGAGGCTCACGCCATGACGGTTCTCACCGGCGATTGCCGCGTCCTGATGCCTGATCACGGCCCGTTCGACCTGATCGTCGCCGATCCGCCCTATGGCGACACCTCGCTGGCCTGGGACCGCCGCATCGATGGCTGGCTGCCGCTGGCCCGCCAAGCTCTGCGGCCCTCCGGCTCGCTGTGGGTGTTCGGCTCGCTGCGCAGCTTCATGGCGACGGCCGCCGCCTTCGAAGCCGCAGGCTGGAAATATGCCCAGGAAATCGTCTGGGAGAAGCAGAACGGCTCCAGTTTCCACGCCGACCGCTTCAAGCGGGTGCATGAACTGGCCGTGCAGTTCTATGGCAAGGATGTGCCATGGAGCGCCGTCTACAACGATGTCCAGACCACGGCCGATGCGACTGCGCGCACCGTGCGGCGGAAAACCCGTCCACCGCATACCGGTCCCATTGAGGCCGGTCATTACGTCAGCCATGACGGCGGACCGCGCCTGATGCGGTCGGTCATCTACGCCCGCAACGCCCACGGCCATGCCATCCATCCAACCGAAAAGCCGTCCGGCCTGATCGAAATCCTGATCCGCGCCAGTTGCCCGCCGGGCGGTCTGGTCGGCGACTGGTTCGCCGGCTCGGGGGCCGCCGGCGAGGCCTGCCGGCTGAGCGGCCGGCGCTATCTCGGCTGCGAGATCGATGCGGAGATGGCGCAGCGGGCGCGCGAGCGGATCGCCGCCGTGCTGCCGTTTCACGACGGAGCCGCGCCATGACAAACGCCAAAGGAAAGCGCGGCTTCGCCACCCGTCCCGGCGACGCCGAAAGCTGGGTGAAGGCGCCGAAATCGCCGTCACGCTCCGCCAGCGATTTCACCGCCCGCCTGACCATCGACATCACGCCAAGCTTACGCGGTCGCATCAAAATCGCCGCCTTCCAGCGCGGGCTGACCGTCGCCGACATGCTGCGCGACCTGCTGGCCCGCGAATTCCCCGACAGCCAAGGAGAGACCCCATGACCGCCATCGCACCACCCGGCTGTTCGACCGGGCGTCCTGACCCGGCCAGGCTGACCCGTGTCGAGCTGACCTGGATCGAAAAGCAGATCGAGAACTGGATCCGCTTCGGTCACGCCGTCGAGGACACCATCCTCGACCGCCGCCGCCGGGTCGTCGGCTTCGCGCCGAACAGCCTGTTCGCCTTCGTCCGCTGGGCGTCCAACGACTACGGCACCATCAGTTCGCGCATCGATGTCGTGCGCGCCATCACGCCCGGCGAAGCGTACACCACACTGCCTTTCGTGCGGCCCGGCGGCGACATTCTGTTGCATATCGACGGCTGGCCCAAGGTCGAACAGGTGCTGCAGGCCATCGACGCGGTGGAGGCGCTCGGCATCAATGCCGCCGACGCCGCGCCGGATCACTGGCGGCATGTCCACAACCGCCTGACCGCCGGCCACCCGCCGCGCCCCTACACCCGTGAGCGTCACGACGCGTGGCTTCAGCGCCGGAGGATTTCCCCATGACGCGCTTCGGCTGGGTGATGACCACCTATTTTTCGCTGCTGGCCATCGGCGCATCGGCCTTCGTTCCTCCGGCACCCCGGCTGTTGTGGAACGCCACCGCCAGCACGCCGATCGGGCTCTATGCCGTGCAGCCGGAGCGCGCCCTGCATGTCGGCGATCTGGTGGCGGTGATGCCGTCGGAGCCGGTCGCGCGCATCCTCGCTGAGGGGAACTATCTGCCGCAGGGCGTGCCGCTGCTGAAGCAGGTGGCCGCGCTGGCAGGGCAAACCGTCTGCCGCACCGGCCACCTCGTCACCGTCAACGGCGTTGTCGCCGCCGAAGCCCGGAATCGCGACAGCCGC
>DATGZW010000290.1:0-8164 GCA_035297005.1 Patescibacteria group bacterium | reverse complement strand
GGGTGCGGTTGCCGTTCACTCGACGCAGCGCCACGCCCAGGTTGAACGGCGGCAAGGCGCGGGGTAAAGCGTCGCCATCGGCCTCGGCCTCGGGCATCGGCTGAACGGGCGCGATGGGGGCGGGATGCAATCCCTCACGCGGCTTGATCAGGCTGTCGAGCACCTCGAACAACACCCCCGCATCCACCGGCTTGACCACATGCGCGTCCATCCCGGCATCCAGACAGCGCTGACGGTCCTTGTCCATGGCATGCGCTGTCATGGCGATGATCGGCAAGCGGTCCGGTCCGACCACCCGGCGAATCGCCTGCGTCGCCTCCAAGCCGTCCATCTCGGGCATTTGAACGTCCATCAGCACGGCGTCGTAAACGACCGCGCCACGCAGCACCGCTTCCACGGCCAAGCGGCCATTGGTTGCCAAATCGATGGTGACGCCGATGTCCGACAGCAACTCCATCGCCACCTGCTGGTTGATTTCGTTGTCCTCGACCAACAGGATGCGGGCGCCCGACAAGCGCGGCGGCGTGGCTTTGCAGCGAGGTTCCCGCCGCGACGGCACCACATGCCCCGACGCACCGAACAGCGAGCCGATGGTGTCGAGTAGCGCCGAGGGTTCCACTGGCTTGGACAGAACGGCGGTAGCCGTCATCGCTTCGGCCTGCGCCGCCAGTTCGTCACAGTCGAAGGCCGACACCAATAGGATTTGCCGCATCGCCGCCAAGGCCGGTATGCCGCGAATGCGGCGCAAGGTGTCAAGGCCGTCGAGATCAGGCATCCGCCAATCGACGATGGCCAGATCGAAGGGCTCGCCGGCCAGCGCCGCCGCATCGAGCATGGCAAGGCCGTCGCCGCCGGATCCCGCCGTCGCCACCCGCATCGACACCGCCACCAAGGTTTGAGCCAAGATATCGCGCGAGGTGGCGTTGTCGTCGATGACCAGAATCCGCAATGGCGCCAGATGCTGCTGGGCCACGGCGGCGCACAATGCCGCCGGCAAGCGAAGCACCACCGAAAAAGTGAAGGTGCTGCCATGGCCAAATTCGCTGACGACGCCGATGGAGCCGCCCATCATTTCGGAAATCTGCTTGCTGATGGCCAACCCCAAGCCGCTGCCGCCATAGCGCCGGGTGGTCGAACTGTCGGCCTGCGAGAATGACTGAAACAGCCGCGCCTGTTGTTCGCCGGTCATGCCGATGCCGGTATCGCTAACCGAAACGACCAATTCAACGGCGCCGGGTTGGGGCGCGCCAAGCGTCGCCGACAGCAACACCTCGCCCGTTTCGGTAAATTTGATGGCGTTGTTGAGCAGATTGAGTATCACCTGCCCTAGCCGCAGCGGATCACCGACCAGGGTGGCCGGCACCTGGGGGTCGATACGGAACAGCAGTTCCAAGCCCTTTTCGGCAGCGCGGATGGCGGTGACATTGGCCACGGTATCAAGCACCGCCGCCAGGGTGAACTCGACCTCTTCGATGATCAGCTTGCCCGCCTCGACCTTGGAGAAATCGAGGATGTCGTTGATGACCCCCAGCAGCGCCGTCGCCGACGAGCGGATCTTGACCAAATAATCCTGCTGGCGAGGCTGCAAATCGGTCTTCAGCGCCAGCATGCTCAGCCCGATCACGGCGTTCATCGGCGTGCGGATTTCGTGGCTCATATTGGCAAGGAAGTCGCTTTTGGCCTTCAATGCCCGTTCCAATTCCCGGTTTGCGGCCTCCAACTCGCGGGTGCGCGCATCAACCAGTTCCTCCAGATGCTGCTGCGTCAGCAACAGCTCGGCGCGCGCCTGTTCGGCATCCTCGGCCAAGCTAAGCGCCGCTAGGCGTTCCACCTGCAACAGCTCGGCGCGCTGATCGACGCGCCACCGCGCCACCTCGCTGCGCCGCTGCTCGATGCCTTTCAACGCCACCAATTGGGCGAACCCCGTGAGAAAGTTCAGAACGCCGGGCAGCCGATCCTCGCCGATCACCGGCAACTCGGCGATGGCCTCCAGATAAGCCTGCCGATCGAAGCCCAGTTCGTCCGCTTGATGGCGGAAGAATTCCAGATCGGGCGGCGCTTGCAGGAACTGGCCAACGAATACATTGGCGATGTGCTGGCCTTCGACAATGATCGGTGCGGCGCAATCGACCAAGCCGTTGCCACAGACGTAACGGCTGAACGGCTTGCCCTCCTCCAGTTGCAGCGCCATCACCGTGTCGCTGGTGATGCAGCGCGCGCAACTGACGGCGTTGACGCGATGGAAGTCGGTGCAGGCGCGTTGCCAGCGCGAGGTCGCCAACACCTTGCCCTTAAGGTCGATGATCGCCGCCGGCACCCCGGTGGTACTGAGGAAGTCTTCGAAGATGGCGTCCATCTGGCTGAAATCGACGACCGCCGAGATATCGACAGCCTCGACCTCCGGCGGTGGCGATGGGACGGCCTCGTCCTCCGCTGCCTCGCTTTGATAGGGCGGAGCACTTCCCACCGTCTCGGCCATGTGGTTGACCTGCCGCTTCAACTGGATGATCCGCTGCTCGCGCCGCATCGCCAGCCGGAAGAAGCGATCGGTTTCAGCGATCTTTTCGCGCATCTGCGCTTCGACGCGCTGCAACTTGCGGCGATCGACGCAGCGCGCCGCGATCAGATGGGCAAAGCCGGACAGAACGCCCAGGATATGCGGCAAGCGCGCTTCGGCAATGATCGGAACATCGCCCAAGGCCAGCATATAGTCGGTTTCGTCGAAGCCGAACTGCCGGGCTTGGGCGCGGAAAAACGCGGGGTCGGGCGCATTGATCAGAAACTGCCCGACGAAGATGTCTCCCACATGATCGCCCTCGACGATGATCGGCGAGGCGCAGTCGGTCAGACCGTTGCGGCAATGGTAGATCGAGAACGCCTTGCCGTCCTGCAATTCCTGGGAAAGCCGGGTATCGCTCTCGTGACAGCGGGCGCAGGTGCCGGGATCGGCGCGGTGAAAATCTGTGCAAATGCGCTGCCAGTTCGAAGCCGCCAGCACCACGCCGTTAAGATCGAGAATCGCCGCCGGCAAGCCGACCACGTCGCAAAAGCGCTGGAACAGGGGTTCCATGTCGGCAGGCTCGAAAACCATCGCTTCATCGGCGCCTGCCGCCTCGGCCTGGGCGCGGTTCCATGCGGCGGTACGCGGATTGCCGAAACCGGTTTGCCTCTCGCTGCCTGAATGATCCATCATCGCGCTCCCCTGTCGCCGCCGCCTCGGTCGCACTGCCCGCCATCGCCTCTAGATGATAGCAATTATCATTCCCTTTTGCATGCGCCCCATTTCAGCCAAGAACAGACACTCGCACAGGCGACAGGCGCCGCCGATTCATGCAAAATGCGGCCCAATCCACATCGAGGAGTCAAAACAGCATGACTGAACCCGCCAGCGCCACCGAACAGAACATCGCCCTTCTAGTCCGCGAGTTCTATGAACGCGGCCGCCAGGATCCGCTGCTGGGACCGGTGTTCGCCGGCGCCATCGGCGATTGGGAGGAACATTTCCTTATCGTCGGGGATTTCTGGTCACATATCCTGCTGGGCACCACCCGCTATCAGGGACGGCCGTTTCCCGCGCATGTGCGCTTGCCGGTCGAGCCCGCGCATTTCGACCGCTGGCTGGAACTGTTCGCCCAGACCGCCCACGACGTGCTGCCCGCCGCCGCCGCTGAACAGGCCATCACCCGCGCCGCCACCATGGCCGCCAGCTTCAAAACCGGCTTGTTCCCGTGGAAGCATCCCGACGGGACCATGTCGCGTCACCGCCCGGAGGCGAATACCACGGCCGAGTAGCGTGGCGCTTGACCAAGCTCAATGAGCAATACCTCAGCAAAATGGTTGCCTATGGCTCAGACACGGCGCTCCACCCCCGGAGCGCCTCCAGTGCGGAGCCCCTTCCATGACCGAGACCCAGATCGACGTTCGCCAGATCGCCCCTCACCAGCGCCATCCGCTCATTTTCAACAGCTTCAACCAATTGCCGGTGGGCGGCGCGCTGACGCTGACCAACGATCACGACCCGCGCCCGCTGTTCCGCCAGTTGAAGGCCGAGCATGCCGATACCTTCACCTGGACCTATCTTGAAGAAGGTCCGGAGCTGTGGCGGGTTCGCATCACCAAGGATTCTGCCCCCCTCCCCGACACCAGCGGCAATTGCTGCGGCCATTGCGGCGGCTGAACCGCGCGTCGCGTCACCCGATGACTGGATCGGTCTCCACGGTGTCGAGAATACCCGCCGCCGCCAAACGTTGATCCAAAGCCCGCGCGGTAAGGCCGTCGAACACCACGGTCCAGCCGTCATCCTCGGCTGTTTCCGGGGCGGCAAGGCTGGCGATGATGGTTTCCAAGCCGCGTCGGGCGGCGCTGTCCATCGGGGCGGCACGATACTTCATCAGCCGGCCTCCACCGCGACGGCGGCGGCAGGCGGGCGGCGCAGTTGAGTCCAGGTCTTCCACGGGCTGTGCGACAGGTCGCCGGGCTCGACCGAGTCCAGTTGACCATGGGCGGCGGGCAGGTTGAACCACGGCACTGCCGGAAAGCGATGATGCGCCGCGTGGTAGCCCTTGTTGTGCTGGAAGAAGTTGCTGACCCGATTGACCCGCGTTCGAGTGCCGCACAGGGTATTGTAATGGTCGGCGATCTCGGACCAATAGAGGAAGGCATAGCGGCACCACAGCAGCGGCAGCACCCAATAGAGCAGGAACAGCCCCAGCGTACCGGTTAGCGCCGCCGCCGCCACGGCGACACCCCACAGCGCCAGCAGGCGAAGCGTGCTCTTGCGCGGCATCTGCCGCAGCTTGGCCAGATAATGCAGCGCCGGCCAGCCCAGCAGCGGACGCAACAGCCACACCCAGACCATGTTATGCGGGCGGTCTAGGCCGAAGGCGTGGTAGTCGGCGGTCAAGTAGTCGGTCTCCTTGCCCAACTGCCCGTGATGACGCAGATGCTCGCCGCGATAGCGCTCCATGCTTTGCAGGAACGGCAGGCCGTAGAACACCTCCATGCGGTCATTCAGCGGCTTGGTGGCGAACAGATTGCCATGCGCCGCCTCGTGCATCAGGGCGTCGCCCAAGGCATATTGGCCGGCGCCGACGACCCACAGCGCCGCCAGCGTCACCGCCGGATGATGTGCCCATAGAGCGACGCCGATGGCCGCCCCAATCATCGCCCAGTCGCGCAGGATGACCAGCGCCGCGCGCCGCCCGTCCCGCTTGGTCAGCGTCTTGATGACAGCAGCATCGACCATCTTTAACCTCCGTGTCGAAGGCCCCCTCGACGGCGTCATGGTCGGGCCGGCGGGGCGCGCGGTCAATGGAATAGTTCTTAACTAGGTGGTATCCAACTGGACATTCCGGCCTACAGGCGTCAGCATCGCGCCGCTTTCCCCTCACAAATCCGGCCCCGTTCCATGCCTTTAGCAGCGCTTTTATTCGACCTCGACGGCACCATGGCCCTGAGCGATACCCTGCATCTGCACGCCTTTCAGATTGTCGCGGCGCGCTACGACGTCAGCTTCGACTTGGCCTATTTCAACCAGGAAATCAGCGGTCAAACCAACGAGGTCATCTGCAAGCGGCTGTTCTCGGCGCAGCCGGTTGATGATCACCCGCGCATCGCCGAGGAAAAAGAAGCGCTGTTCCGCGGCATGATCGGCGGTCTTCAGCCGGTGGCCGGGCTGCATGCGCTGCTCGACTGGGCCGATGAGCGCGATTTGCGCCTGGCCGTGGTCAGCAACGCGCCGCGCGCCAACATCACGGCGGCGCTCGACGCCCTGGGCGTCACCGAACGCTTCGACGCCGTCGTGTCGGGCGAGGAACTGCCGCGCGGCAAGCCCGATCCGCTGCCCTATCTGACCGCTCTGGCCGCTTTGGGCGTCGCCGCCGAAGCCGCCGTGGTGTTCGAGGACGCCGTCCCCGGCATCGCCGCCGCCACCGGAGCCGCCATCACCACCATCGGCGTCACCACCAACCGCCCCCATGCGGTGCTGACCGAAGCCGGCGCGGCGATCACCCTGGCCGATTTCACCGATACCAGCCTGCTGCCGTTCCTGATTGGACGGATGGAGTGACGGCGGCCGGTTCGAGCATTGTCAACACGGCCCATAGGGGTTAGCCTAAACGGATACACTTTGCGATTGAGGCAGAAGAACCGGGGAACGCCTTTCCCGTTCCTTCTGCCGCCGCCTTGACCGACTGGAACAGACCCCGTTGTCCAAGAGACGTTTGACCAGACTTGTCATCACCAAGCTTCGCCAGTTTCCTCGCCTGTTCATCGCACTAGTGCTGGTGTTCGCCTTGGGTGGCTTGACCGTTCTGTTTGGCATCGATCTGACCGTTTCGCGCGACCGCGAATACCAGATTGCCCAACGCGACGCCGAAAATCTGGCGCGCGTGCTGGAACGCCATGTCATCGCCAGTGTCGAAAAGATCGATGTCGTGCTGCGCGAAGGGGGGCATCACTTCACCGGCGCGACGCCCAGCCAGGCCGACGGCAACCGCGATTTGCTGCGCCTGATGGAACTGGTCCCCGAGGCCTATAGCGCCAGCCTGCGGATCATCGACGCCAAAGGCCGCATAATCTATAGCGCCGGCACCGACGCCACGCTGCCCAACATCGCCGTCAACGACCGCGCCTATTTCCAGCGGCAGAAGAACGAGCCGAGCGCCGGGCTGGTCATTTCGGAACCGATCTTTTCGCGCTTCGCCAATAAATGGGTGATCACCCTCAGCCGCCGCATTCTCGCCCCCGACGGCGGCTTCGGCGGTCTGATCCAGGCCGCCGTGCTGACCGATAATTTCCAGGCCAGTTTTGGCTCGCTGAATGTCGGGCGCAACGGCTCGATCGCGCTCTACGACACCGAAATGCGCCTGATCGCCCGCCAGCCGGTCTTGGCCGAGCAGATGGGACAGACCTTCGACCTTTGGGAAGTCCGCGACGCCCTGGCGCGTGGCACCACCAGCGGCGCCTATATGGCAACCTCCCGCGTGGATGGGATCTTCCGCGCCTATTACTTCCGCAAGCTGGAAGGACTGCCCTTCGTGGTCGTGCTGGGCAAGTCACCCAACGACTTCCTTTATAGCTGGAAGCGCAAGGCCGTCCTTTATGGCATCAGCCTGGCCGTTCTGGCCCTGCAACTGCTGGGGCTGGTGCTGATCCAGCGGAAATCGGCCAAGGACCGGCTGAACCATCTGGCCAAGCACGATACCCTGACCAACCTGCCCAACCGCCGCATGCTCGACGAACATATGTCCGAAGCCACCGCCCTGGCCGGCGTCAGCGGCGTGCCGATGGCGTTGCTGGTCGTCGATCTCGACCTGTTCAAGAATATCAACGATTCGCTGGGCCACGATATCGGCGACCGGGTGTTGCGGCAGGTCGCCGGCCGCTTGCGCGCCACCTTGCGCGATAAGGACACTCTCAGCCGCCAGGGTGGCGACGAGTTCACCATCCTGCTGCGTGATTGCGCCGAAGCGAAAACCATCGCCAACACCGCGCAAAGGCTGCTGGGTGAGATCGCCAAACAGCTGCATACCGACAACCACGAACTGACCCTGACCGCGTCCATCGGCATCAGCGTCTATCCCGATGACGGGCGGGACATCGGCACCTTGCTGCAAAACGCCGACACCGCGATGTATCAGGCCAAGGCGGCCGGGCGGAACACCTACAAGTTCTTCACCGCCGAAATGAACGCCCGCGTGTCCGAACGGCTGTCGATGGAAAACCACCTGCGCAAGGCTCTGGCACGCCAGGAACTCAGCCTTCATTACCAGCCGCAGTTCGACACCATGACTCACCGGTTGGTCGGGTTCGAGGCCTTGTTGCGCTGGCAGCATCCTGAATTGGGGGCCGTGTCGCCCGTCCGCTTCATTCCGATCGCCGAGGAAACCGGCCTGATCGTGCCCATCGGCGACTGGGTGCTACGCGAAGCCTGCCGCCAGAACAAGGCTTGGCAGGATGCCGGACTGCCGCCAGTGGTGGTGGCCGTCAACCTGTCGGCGGTCCAATTCCGTCAGCATGATCTGGTGCCGCTGGTGGCCGAGGCGCTGGCCGAGTCCGGCCTCGCGCCGCGCTGGCTGGAACTGGAAGTCACCGAAAGCGCCTTGATGCATAACATCGAACACGTCATCAAGGTTCTGCACAGCCTGAAAGACCTGGGCGTGCT
>DATGZW010000289.1:0-5433 GCA_035297005.1 Patescibacteria group bacterium | reverse complement strand
AGATCGCCTTCGCCATCGGATACCCAACGCCACAGTGTCGCGGCGTTGCCGGTGGTGCGGACTTCATAGCCGGCGCGGCCCAAGGCCTGGGTTAAAACGGTGCGTATGCCGCGATCATCGTCGGCGACCAGAATAGTGGAGGTCATATCAGAGGCCGTCCTCGTTCTGGACCATCGGCAACATGACCCGGAAGATCGTGCGACGCGGTTGACTGTCGAATTCAATGACACCGCCGTGATCGCCGATAATCTTGGCGACCAGGGCCAGGCCGAGGCCGGTGCCGGTGGCTTTGGTGGTGACGAAGGGGTCGAACAGATGCGGACGCAGGTCGGCGGGAATGCCCTGACCGTTGTCCTGCACGCTGACCACCAGAGGCAGATGCATACGTATATCGCTACCCGGAACGGCCAGACGCACGCCATGCTGGAAAGCGGTGGTCAGCACGATCTCGCCGCCGTCGTCGGGCATCGCCTCGGCGGCGTTCTTGACCAGATTGAGGAACACCTGAATCAACTGATCACGATTGCCCAACACCTGCGGCAGCGAAGGATCGTAATGTTCGACGAAGCGAACATTACGGGCGCAGCCGGCTTGGGCGACGCGGCGGACATGCTCCAACACCCGATGGATGTTGACGGCGCTCCGTTCAATCGGCCGCTTGTCGGAGAACACCTCCATGCGGTTGACCAGGGCGACGATGCGGTCGGATTCCTCGCAAATCAACTGGGTCAGCGTGCGATCCTCGACCGAACAGCCTTGCTCCAGCAACTGCGCCGCGCCACGGATGCCGGATAGCGGGTTCTTGACCTCATGCGCCAGAATCGCCGCCATCGCCGTCACCGAACGGGCCGAATTGCGGGCGTTCAACTGGGCGCCGATCTTCAGCGCGATCGATTGTTCGTGCAGCGACACGACCATGCAATCGGGCACCTCGCCCAATGGCGATACCTGAATGTTCATGGTGCGCAGGCCGGTGCGCGGGCTGTCCAGTGATACGCCGTATTCCGACACACAGGACGCTTCAAGCCGGGCTTGCTCGATCAAGGTGAATAGCGGGCAGTCCGGCGGCAGCAGGTCATGTAAGGACATGCCGCACAGATGCGCCGAGCTGGATTCGAACAAAGCCTCGGTGGACGAATTGACATGCTGGATGACGAACTCGTCGTCGAGAACCAGGACGGCGGCGGTCAACGCGTTCAACACTGCAGCCGGATCGATCTGCGGCGTCGTGCGGCGACGAAGGAATGCCAAGCGCTTGCTCATGCGGCCATCCGTTGCAGCAGCGGATCGTAAAATTCGACGATCATCCGCCGCACCGTCGCCGCGTCGAGCGACTGATTGATCGCCGAGCGGAACTCGGTCGAGCCGGGTAGCCCCTTGGAGTACCAGGCGACATGCTTGCGCGCCAGACGGCAACCGGTTTCCTGGCCGTAATGGTCTATGGTCATTTCAAAATGTTCGATCAAAACGGCCAGTTGTTCGGCCAAAGAGGGATCCGGGCGGCGTTCGCCTGTCGCCAGGAAATGGGCCACCTGACCGGGAAACCAGGGACGGCCATAGGTGCCGCGCCCAATCATGACACCATCGGCCCCCGATTGCTGCAAAAGTGCGATGGCATCGTCGATGGTGTTGACGTCGCCATTGCCGATCACCGGAATCCGCACGGAGTCCTTGACTTGGCGGATGAAGCCCCAATCGGCGCGGCCGGAATAAAGCTGGTTACGGGTGCGGCCATGCACAGTGACCATCTGGATGCCGGCGCTTTCGGCGATTCTGGCCAGGTTGGGGGCGTTGCGGTTGGTCTCGTCCCAGCCGGTGCGCATTTTCAGCGTCACCGGGACCGACACCGCCTTGACCACAGCGTCGAGGATGGCGCCGGCCAGCTTCTCGTCGCGCATCAGCGCCGAGCCGGCATCACCCTTCACCACTTTTTTAACCGGACACCCCATATTGATGTCGATGATCGCGGCGCCACGGTCTTCGTTGAGACGGGCGGCCTCGGCCATCACCTCGGGCTCGCAGCCGGCCAGTTGCACGGCCATGGGGAATTCCTCGGCGCAGCTGGTCGACATTTTCATGGTCTGGCGGTTGGCGCGGATCATCGCCTGACTGGCGATCATCTCGGACACCACCAAGCCGGCCCCGCAACGCTTCACCAAGCGGCGGAATGGCATATCTGTAACGCCCGACATGGGGGCAAGAACCACCGGATTGTCGAGGCTGACGGAACCAATTTTCAGGGTCATGTGTATGCGATGTCTCTCTAAGAGGCCTGCATACTAATTGTGCAGACACCCTCCTGGCAACGCAAAAAAATGATTAGATATTTGGCAAAAAAGCCACCCTGCCTAAGCGAGAAGCACTTGGTGCACGAATTTCACGCCGAAATATCCGATGATCAGCAACAGATAGGCCAGCAGCACCACACGGGCGGCAATCTGCCCCCTGACCCCACACACCCGCCGCCCCGTCAGCAACAGCCCAATGACCGTGAAGGCGAGCAGCGTGAACAGGATTTTATGGTCGAATTTCAATAGGTTGCCAGTTTCCACATATTGTGTGGCCATGCCCGAAATGACACCCAGACCCAGCACCACCTCGGACAGCGCCAGCAGGCGTTCCGACAATCTCTCGCTGTCGGCGACCGAGGGTAGCATGCGGGTCAATTCGTTGGGCCGCTTGAGCTTAAGGGCGCGCGATTGCAGAAACGACGCCAGCGCCGCCACCGCCGCCAGGGTCAGGAACCCCAAGGTGATGACCGAAACGAGAATATGCAGATCGACCCAGGCCGAGGGCGCGCCATCGGACAGGAACCGCTCGGGCGAGTGGAACAGCGACGCCAGCACGCCCAGCAGCAGCAGATAGGGCACCAGCAGCGGCGTCAGCCTCCAGGCTTGGCGGCTGACCGCCGACAGGCCGGCGAACAGCACCATGCTGGCGGCGATGCCGACCCATAGATCCGCCGACAGGCTGGCGTTCCAGCTATCGGCCAGCTGCGCCGCCACCCATAGCGACGGGCCGGTGACGGCCAGCGCCAACAAGCCCCAGAACAGGGCGTCGCGCCCGCCATCCCGCCGCAAAGGAAGCAGGGCCGCCGGCACCAGAGCGGCCAATGCCGCCAAATTCAAAGCCATGGATTCATACATGCAAACGACTATAGCCGTGGATGGGGCCGCCGCAAAGGGGCGGCGTGCAGTGCCCAACGCTTGGCAAGGGGCTCTTGCCCGAATAGGGTACGCGCATCTTTCAGCAATCGGGCGAGGAGACCGAGGCATGGCGCGGTGTATAGCTCTGGTGGTGGCGGCAGGACGGGGCATCCGTTTCGGTGGTGACATCCCCAAGCAATGGCGGGATCTGGGCGGACGCCCGGTTCTGCGCCACTGTCTGGCCGCTTTCGCCGCCCATCCGTCGGTGGATTCGGTGGTGACGGTCATCCATCCCGACGACCAAAGCCGTTACGATGCCGCCGCTACGGGGTTGAGCCTGCCGCCGGCTGTGCATGGCGGCGCCACCCGTCAGGATTCAGTGCGTCTGGGGCTGGAATCGCTGGCTGCTAATCCGCCCGATCTTGTGTTGATCCATGATGGCGCGCGGCCCTTTGTCGATGGCGGCGTGATCGCCCGCGTTGTGGCGGCGCTGGCCAAGCATCAAGGCGCCATCCCCGCCTTGCCCGTGCATGACACGCTGAAGCGCGAACGCGATGGAATCATTACCGAAACGGTTCCTCGCGCCGGGTTGTGGCGGGCACAGACGCCGCAGGGTTTTCGCTTCCCTGCCCTGCTGGACGCCCATCGTCTGGCCGCCGGGATGGAATTGACCGACGACGCCGCCGTGGCCGAGCATGCCTGCCTCGCCGTCAGCTTGGTCAAGGGTTCGGAGGACAACGTCAAAATTACCACAGCCGAGGATCTTTGCCGCGCCGAAGCCCACCTGGACGGTCCGGGGGAAATCCGCGTCGGCAGCGGCTTCGATGTGCATCGTTTCGCCAACGGCGATCACGTCACCCTGTGCAACGTCCGCATCCCTCACGACTTTGCGCTAGAGGGTCATTCTGACGCCGACGTTGCCTTGCACGCGCTGACCGACGCGCTGTTGGGGGCCATCGCTGCCGGCGATATCGGCCACCATTTCCCCCCCAGCGACGCCCGCTGGAAGGGCGCCGACTCGGCACTGTTTTTGGCCCATGCCGGTGGACTGGTGGCGGCATTGGGCGGCAGCATCCAGCATTGCGACCTGACCATTATCTGCGAGCGCCCCAAGATCGGCCCGCAGCGCGCCGCCATGACGGCGCGGGTGGCCGCGATCCTGAACATCGATGAAAGCCGCGTCAGCATCAAGGCCACCACCACCGAGGGGCTGGGCTTCACTGGCCGGGGCGAAGGCATCGCCGCCCAAGCAGTGGTGACTGTCAGACTGCCGGGCGGGTCTCGGCGGTAATCCAGCCCAGGAAATCCAGGTTGCCTTGGGCAATGTCCAAGGCAACCACGCAAGGGCAGGAATAGTCGTGCAATTCCTTGATCTTAGCAACAGTCGCTGAGGCGTTGGCGGAAGTTGTCTTGGCCACCAGAATAGCCTCCACTTCCTCCTGCACCTGCCCTTCCCACCAATACAGCGAGGTGGCGCCATCCACCACATTGGCGCAGGCGACCAAGCGGCATTCAACCAAAACGCGGGCAATTTTCAGCGCCGCTGCGCGATTCGGCGCCGTGGCGTAGATCAGGCTATGCGACATGGTCTTGCTCCTTGGGTTGAATGTCCGGCATCATGCCAAATGCAGCGCGCCGTGCATATTGCGACGCGAAATGCCTGATGCATTTTCCGGCAGTGGTGGCGACCTGGCCAAAAAAGAGGGCGGATCCTTGCGAATCCGCCCTTTCAGTCGACGATGGTCGGTGCTTGTCAAAGACAAGCGATGACGGCGGGAGCCATCCGGCCGTCACCCCAGACGTCTTTGCAAGAGCGATGCCGAACTCGATACTGCGGGGCAACGAAGCGCCCCGCCAACAACTACACTTGTATGCGACCCATTTTCGCCAACAAGGCGAGAATCGCCTGAGCCGCTTCTTCATCGCCGCTGGGATCGGCTAATGGCTTGATAGGAATGGAAAACAACTTCTGAAGTTGGGCCTGCAATGCCTCCGCCGAGAACAAATCTTTAGCCTCGATGGCTTGACAGCGGCCATGTTCGGCCAGCCAGCCAGCCAGATGCGGTGTCTCCGGCCAGCCGGGGCGCGGCAGGTACAACAGGGGCACACCATTGACCGCCACCTCGGCAAAGGTGCCGTAACCCGGCTTGCTGACCACCACGTCGCAGGATCGCAAGATGGTGGTGAAAGTCATATCCACCGCCTCGCGGGCGATCAGGTCGGGGTGCCCGGCGCCATCGTCGGTGACCACCCAGGTCCACCCCGGCAGACCGGGCCAATCGGCGAA
>DATGZW010000288.1:0-2709 GCA_035297005.1 Patescibacteria group bacterium | reverse complement strand
TTCGACGAGGATTTCACCGCCACTGTCCTGGCCGATGTGCGCAAAGTAAACGGCATGGCGGCGATGGCGCAGGCCAAGCCGTTCACCCCCGGCGAGATGGCCAAGCTGAAGCAGGACGCCTTCTCCAATCTTAAGAACTATAACTACTTCACCCATGTCTGGTCAGGCGCCAAGGCGGTCCCGGTGGGTAAGGAAGTCACCGGCTTTTCGGCGCGGATGGAGGGTGAGCGGCTGGCCTACACCTTCACCCTGCCCTTGGCCGCGCCGGTGGACGTCAAGGCCGGTCCGCTGGCCATCGGCGTGTGGGACGACACCTATTACGTCGATGTCGGCCCCGCCACCAAGGCGCCGGGCGGCGTCGAAGGCGATGGCAGCGCCGCTTGCCACTCACGCGTGGTCGAAAGCAAAGAACACGCGATCTACAACGGATCAATCTACCCCAAAATGGTTGAAATCACGTGCTAGGACAGCTTATGACGGCTCGCCTCCTTGGTCTGGTGCTCCTGCTGCTGGTGATCGTTGCTCCGATGCGCGGATCGGCGGCGGATTTGCTGGGACGCCCCGATAGCCCCGCCCCGACAGCCGAGACGACGGCGGCGCCCACGGTGCTGCCAGAACCCCTGCGCGGCATGGTGGCGAGCTTGGTGTCGGTCCAAAGCCACCTGAATGCCGAGTTGCGGGCGCAGATGCAATTGGCGCGGCGCGGCGACAGCCTGCGTCCGGCCCTAGCCATCATCATGGTGTCGTTCCTCTATGGAGTGTTTCACGCCGTCGGGCCGGGGCATGGCAAGATGGTGGTGGGCGGCTATATCCTCAGCCAGCGGGCACGGCTGCTGCATGGCTTGGCGATGAGCGGCATGGCGGCGCTGGTCCAGGCTCTGGCGGCTATCGCCGTGGTCGGGATCCTGGCGACAGTGCTGGAAATGGGCTCGCGCCAAATCATGGAACAGGCGGCGTTGCTGGAGGAAATCAGCTATGGCGGCATCATCTGCCTGGGCCTGTGGATGGCCTGGGGGGTGGTCTCCGGCCGCGTCTGTTGCAGCCATGCCGACGGCGAGGCCGGGCATGTCCATGCGCAGGATCACCACGACCACGACCATGGCCATGCGCATGATCACGGTCATGACTGCGGCTGCTCGCATGGGCACGCACCGGCCAAGCCGGCCCCCTCGGCCAACCGCACCGAACTGATAAGCGTGCTGACGGCTGGGGCCATGGTCGGCTTGCGGCCCTGCTCGGGGGCGATTCTGGTGCTGCTGTTCACCTTGGCCAACCACATCTTCCTGATTGGGGTGATCGCGACCCTGGCCATGGGGGTCGGCGTGGCGATTACGGTGTCGGCGGTCAGCCTGGGGGCGCTGGGGCTGCATCGCGGTCTGGCGCGGCTGGGCGGGCAGCACGACATGGTGGCGACGCGTGTTCGCCAAACCGTCGCCCTGGGCGGTGCGATGGCCATTGTTCTGTTTGGCGCGGCCCAATTGCTGGGGTTGTGGCAAGGCCTGATCCAGCCCTTGGCCGGATAGCCGAGACCGGTCGCAACTGAATTCGGCGGGGTAATTGCTAATCTGTATCGAAAGGCGGGGTTTCTCCCCGCCTTCTGTAAACGCCGTGGTTGTCCTGTGGCGGGATTTGGCGCAGTATCGCGGGCGCGGCTGCCAAATTTCCTTTTCCACGGGACCATCTGTCTTTGACTTCGACCCATCGGCATTCATTTCCGACCTCGGCCCGGCGCATCGCGCTGGGAATGATTGCGCTTTTGGTGTCTCTCACCCTGGCGCAGCTGCGCGAGGACTATCGGGCCGCCGTCAGCGAGGGCGAGACCCTGGTGGCGGCCATGGTCAACGCCATCGACCAGCATTTGGGCGGCAGCATCCGTGCCGTCGATGGCTTGCTCGACGAGGTGGCCTCGGCGGTCGAGACCGGGCGTTGGGCGACCCCCCAGTTCAGTGACCGCTTGGCCGTCCGCCTGGGCGGCTTCCCCGAAATCCGCTATGTCGGCGTGGTGGACGCCAACGGTCGCCTGCAACCCAGCACGGTGCCGCATATCGATTTGGGCGACGACGGCGCGAACGTCGCCGACCGCGACTATTTCTTCCGTCAACGCGATTCGCGTGGACCCTCGACGGTCTTCATCGGCGCACCTGTGATCGGCCGCGCCTCGGGCGAACGCACGGTGCATCTGTCGCGGCCAGTGCATGATGCCCATGGCAATTTCGCCGGCGTGGTGGTGGCGGCCATCAACCCCGACCACTACGCCCGCTTTCTGGAAACCGTCCTGCTCGAGGATGCCGGAGCCTCGGCGGTCATCCGCAAGGACGGCTGGATGCTGGCCCGCGCTCCTGCCCATGCGGAAAAGTTCGGCGACAACATCGCTACCAGTGACCTGTTCACCAAGTTCATCCCCCAAGGTTCGGTCGGAGTCGGTCACCTGCTGTCGCGGGCGGACGGCAACGACAAGCTGATCGGTTATCGGGTGATGGATAATTATCCGCTGGTGGTCACGTCGGGACTGTCGATTCATACGGCGTTGCGCCAGTGGCGCTGGCTGGCGGCGATCGAGGCGGTGATGGTGCTGCTGTTTTCCGGCACGCTGTATCATTGGGCGCGTCAGGCCGATACCCGCGAGGGACGGCTGCATGAACATCAGGAACAGTTGGAAGACATGGTCGCCGAGCGCACCGGCGAATTGCGCTGGGCGCGGGAAGTGGC
>DATGZW010000287.1:0-4562 GCA_035297005.1 Patescibacteria group bacterium | reverse complement strand
GGTCTCCGGAGAGACGCATATCGAGATAGGCTTTCTCCGGCCGCCATTGCGGCGTCTGGATCACCAGCACGCCATCGGGCTTGAGCAGTTTGGCGAAGTCGCGCACTACCGCCGCCGGATCGGGCAGATGTTCCAGCACGTCCAACAATACGATGGCATCCAGGCTGCCGGCTTCGATTTGGTTGGGATCGAGCGGGCCGCGCAATACCTCGATGTCGAAAGTCTGCTTGGCGAAGTCGATGACCCAGGGGCTCAGTTCGACCGCCTTGGCGTCGAACCCGGCTTCCTTCATCACGGCGGTAAAGCCGCCATGCGCGCAGCCGACCTCCAGCACGCGGCCGGGTGGACGCTTGTATTTCAGCAGGGTGCGCAGCCAGTATATGCAGCGCTCGGACAGATCGGTGCGTGCCCGTTCGACCACGGTCGGCTGGTGCAAGGTCGTGGTCTGGTATTCCAGCCAGTAATCCTTGCTATAGAGGTCTCCGTCACGGCCCAGTTCGATGTCGCCGCCGGGAAGGTTCTTGCACAGCAACGTGCCGCAGGTCTCGCAAACCTGATAGTCGTCGTTGAAGGGCTTGAAGCTCTCGCTCCCGCACCAACAATGCGCCAACGGAACCGTATGCATCGGGGCTGAGGTTTTCGACATTTCCAGCTTCGCGTCAGAGGGCGGGGAGGGCGTGCGGGTCATGCGCACAATCGTTTCAGGCATTCGACCCAGGCGTCGGCTTGACAGGCCAGGGTAAAGCGTTGTTCGACCAAGGTTCTGCCGGCTTGGCCGAGGCTATCGCTGTTCGATCGATCAGCCAAGAGAGTGTCGATATTCGACAGAATGGCGGCCACCGAACGCTCGCGCAGTAGAATTCCGCTGCTGCCGTTCTCGACCACATCGACCACGCCGCCGGCTTCGAAGGCGATGACCGGCAGGCCGCAGGCCGAGGCTTCCATCAGGGTTTGGCCGAAGGCTTCCTCGGTCGCGGTGCCGATGAACAAATCGGCGGCGCTGAAGATCAGCGGCATCAGGCGGTCGTCGATGATCAGACCGAAGGACTTGGCCGAAGCCAGCTTTTCCGACAGATGGCCGAACAGCAGCACGTCGAGATCGGGGCGGGCGCGCAGTTCCTGATAAAGCTGCTTGAACAGCGGGCCACCCTTGCGCGGGTCTTCGACATTGACCGCGCCCAACAGCACCAGCGTGCCTTCCTCGGCGACGCCCAGCAGGCGGCGGGCCAGCTTGCGGTCGATTGGCGAGAACAGGTGGTGGTCGACCGCCAGATGCACGACGTCCAACCGCGCCGTATCGCCGAAGCGAACCGCTGCCAGATCGCGCGTCCAGCGGCTGTTGGCGACCAGGGGAATGGCGTTGGCGCCGGTGAAGACGCGGGCACGGTGGCTCCAGGCGTCGGCGATGCGCTCGGGCGCCATTGGCGGGTATTCGGTCGCCGTCGGGCAGGTGGCGTCGCAGCCGGTGGTGTGGAACAGCGTGCAGGCGCCGGGATAGGCGCAGCGTCCGCTGACCCAATGGCCGTCATGCATATAGGCGATGACCAGGGGGCCGCGCGCCTGTAGCGCCGGCAGCAGGTCGAGCGGCCAATTGGCACCGTGCAGGTTGCCGGCAACCACCAGATCGGGCTCGAAGGCCATCACCGCCGCCGAGACCTTGCTGATAATCTGCTCGTCGCTCAGCCCGGTGGCCGGATGCACGTCGAGCAGCGCATGCACGCCGCCCCAGCGGCCCGGCGTTGGAATGCCGCACAAAGGCGGTTCGGCGACGTCATGGCCTGGCGACCAACAGACGACCGCCACATCCCAGCCCTTCAGCAGGAACGACTGAACCTGACGGCGGGCGCCGACGCCGGCGCCATATTGGAAGCCCAGATCGTTGAGGATGACCACCCGCAGCCGCTCGCCATGCGCCAGCTTCTCCGCCAGCGTCCGAGGCTGTTGCACCGGGCGCGCGTGATCGCCGTCCAGCCAGATCAGCTTTTGTTGAGCGGTGGCGGTCAGGGCGGTCAATTGCGCCGCCGCCGACGGGGTGAAGGCGGTGCGGTCGGCGACGATGGTATCGAATTCGGCGGCGGCCGGTCCGGCCAAGGTTTCTTCGACCGGGCTGACGATGCGGCGCTCGACGCGCGCGGCGCCGCCTGCGCCCAGCATCACCGCCATCTGGTCCAACTCGCGCGGGCCGCCCAGGCACAGCACGGTTTGGCCTTGCGCCGCCAGCGCATGCAGCCGCTCAAGGTCGCCGTCCAGGATGCGTCCGCCCAGGGTGCGCGCCCGCAGAAAGGCGGCCAGCAGTGGCATCGCTTGCGGCACGTCCACCGGCTCGGCGGTGATCGGGGCGGCGGTCGCCTGTAACGGTCCAGCCATCGGCAGCAGTCCAAGGCGGCGGCGTACGCGCTTGCCCAGCAGCGACAGCCGCAACGTGTTGGTCTCGCCGATGCCGCTATAGAGCGCCGCCAGCAGATGCGGCTTGACGCGGCGCAAGGTGGTTTTCAACAGAGCACTCATGATGGCCTGCCCCCCGGAGGATTTACATCACGTCGCTGAAGGCGGGGCGCAGGCGGTTGAACAGCCACATCCCAAAGACGGCGAACAGGCCGAAGGCGACGGTGGTCGCCCCCCACAGATACCAATCGGGCTGGGTGCCGAACAACATGGTGCCGCGGAAATCTTCGACCACCAAGGTCAGGGGGTTGAACGCCAGGATGTGTTGGAATGCGCCCGGTATCGCGCTGCGTGGATAGAAGATCGGCGTGGCGAACATCAGCAGTTGGGTCAGCAGCGGCATCACCTGCACCAAATCGCGGATGAACACGCCCAAGGCGCTAAGCGTCCAGCTGATACCCAGGCACAACAGCAACAGCGGCAGATAGACCAGCGGGGCCAGCACCACGGTCCACGGCAAGGTGTGCCACAGAAGCACGGTGAACACCATCAGCAGGGCGAAGTTGATCAGCGACTGGAAGGCCGCCGAGGCGACGTTGACCAGCGACAGCACGATCAACGGAAACGGCACTTTCTTGACCAGATTGGGCACCGCCAGCACCAGGGACGGGCTGCGGTTGATTACGTCGGTGGCCAGCAGGAAGGGGATCAATCCGGCGAACAGCGTCAGGGCGAAGCCGCCCGGATGTTCGGTCGGATCCTGCAGGTTGGGCCATCGCACCTTCATGACGAAAGAGAAGACGAAGGTGTAGATCGATAGATTGGCCAGGGCGAACAGGACCGGCCACAGAGCGCCGAATATCGTTCCCTTGTAGCGTTGACCAATGTCGCGCTTGGTCAATTGCAGAACGAGCCAGGTAAGTTGAGTAATGGTCTGGTGCATAGTTCTTATATGACGCCTGAAATAGCGGAACGGCAGCCATCCGCCGGAGTGTTTTGGCCGATCATGCCTGTGAATGCAAGGCCGATATCGCCGCTCTCCCTTTGGTTGCGAATGGGGCGGGAGGGGGCGCGGAAGCCCTTTGCGCCTAAGCGGCAGATGCCCCACGCCGCAGACGAGGAGGCTGGCCGGCTGCCTCCTCGTCACGGGAGCCCTCAGGCGGCCAGTTTCTGCATCGCTCGCTTCAGTTGCTCCTGCGTGGTGGTGTCGAGAGCGAACTGGAAGCGGGTCCGCGTGCCATCCTGCCCGACGATTCGCGCCTTGATCGGCAGCCAGCCATCTACTTCGATGATTGCCGCCGTGCCGATGGGGCCGACGATCGACGGCTCGATGGCGCTGCCGCCCAATGACACGTCATGCAGACGCGCGGTGTCGTGCCGATTGCCGATCGTCACGACCACCGGCCTGTCGATGGCGACCCGTTCGAACCGGCGCTGGTCGCCGGCCGATTTGATGGCGGACAGGAAGTCGGCCACTTCGGTCGCCAACTCGTCGGATTGCTTGGAAAGATCATCGGCCGTGCCGAAAACGTTCTGCGCCGAGACGCCGGTCGAGGTGGCGCCATCCTTCACCTGACCGATGCTGGAGGTGACTTCGCGCGTGCCGGCCGAGGCCTGCTGAACATTGCGGGCGATTTCGTGGGTGGCGGCGGTTTGCTGTTCCACCGCCGAGGCGATGGCGGTGGTGCTCTGACTGATTTCGGTGATGGTCTGGCCAATCTGGCTGATGGCCGCCACCGCGTCGCGCGTCACCGTCTGCACGGCGTCGATTTGGCTGGAAATCTCCTCGGTGGCCTTGGCGGTCTGGCTGGCCAGATGCTTGACCTCGCCAGCGACCACGGCGAAGCCCTTGCCGGCGTCCCCTGCCCGCGCCGCTTCGATGGTGGCGTTCAGAGCCAAAAGGTTGGTCTGTGCGGCGATATCCTGGATCAGGCTGACCACGTCGCCGATGCGGCTGGTGGCGGCGGTCAGACTTTGCACAACTTGATTGACCCGCACGGCCTCGCGCCCGGCAACCTCGGCAACCTCCGACGACCGCGCCACCTGACGGGCGATTTCGCTTTCCGACGCAGCCAGTTCCTCGGCGGCGGCGGCCACCGTCTCGACATTTACCGAGGCTTGTTCGGCGGCGGCGGCGACCGTGGCGGTCTGTTCGATGGTGTTGTTGGCGACAACCG
>DATGZW010000286.1:0-20756 GCA_035297005.1 Patescibacteria group bacterium | reverse complement strand
GGCGAACTGTTCGTCGCCACCGTCGCCCGCAACCGCGGACTCGACCCGGCCAAGGTCAAGGCGACCCAGGCCACCACTTTCCTCGGCGCTGAGGGCGTCAAGGTCGGCTTCGCGGATGCCGTCATGGCACCCGATGAGGCGTTCCGCTCCCTGCTCGCCGAGCTGGGCTGAGATAAACCACCCAAGAGGTTCGATATGAAGTTGACCACCAGCGTGGCGGCGGGCGCGCGTTCGTTCGCCCATTTCGCCGGCCTGACCCGCGCCGCCGGCAAAGCCAAGTCCGAGGACGAGCGCGACGAGCGCGAGGATGCCGAGGACGATGACGGCAAGAATCAGGATCAGGACCGCGAGGACGGCGATTCCAAGAAGTCGAAGAAGGCCAAGGCCGACGACGACGGCGATGGTGACGGCGCCAGCGAAGATGATGACGGCAAAGATGCCAGCGAAGACGATGAGGACGACGACAAGAAGTCGAAGAAGGCCAAGCGCGCCAGCGAAGACGATGAGGACGACGAGGACGACGAGGAGGACGAAATGCGCGGTAAGAGCGCTTCCGCCTCCGCTCGCCGCCGCGAACGTGCCCGATGGGCCACCGTCCTGGGGTCGCGCGTGTCCGCCGGAAACCCGGCCCTGGCCATGAACCTGCTGGCCAACACCACCATGACCCGCCAGCAGATCATCGGCGTCCTGCGCGACACTCCGGCAGCTTCGTCGGATGCTCCGGCCGGTCGCCGTAATCCCAACCTTGGTTCTGGAGGCGAACAGTCCGCCAATAGCACCACCGCTATCTCTTCGAGTTGGGACCGCGCCATGCATCGCGTTCTCGGCAAGTAATTCCGTCCGTCAGCAAGGAATAGACGACATGACTGGTCAGATCCCCCTTTACGAACAATGGCATGACGGCGGCTTTATCGTCTCCGAGGCCAACGGCCATCGTTCGCGTGACAAGGCCACCATTACCGGCAGCGCCAAACTGCTGGCTGGCGCCGTCCTCGGCAAGCAGACCACCGGTGCCACGGCCGCTGCCGTCGCGCTCGGCACCAATGCCGGCAACGGCACCTTCGGGACCATCACCGTGGGCGCGGGCGCGCTGCCGGGCGTCTACGACGTTGAATTTGACAGCGCCACCAACTTCATCGTCAGCGCCCCCAATGGCCTGGAAATCGGCCATGGTACGACCGGCGCAGTGTTTGGCGCGGGTGGCGTTGGCTTCACCATCACGGCTGGCGGCACCGCCTTCGCGGCGGCCGACAGCTTCACCGTCACTGTGGCGGAGGGGTCGGGCAAGTATGTCGCCTACTTGCCGGCGGCCACCGATGGCAGTCAGGTTCCGGCGGCGATCCTGTTCAGCACCACCGACGCCACCCTGGCTGACAAGACCTCCGCCATCATCTCCCGTCAAGCCGAGGTCAACGCCTCGGAATTGGTCTGGGATGCCTCGGTCACCGCCCCGCAGATCACTGCTGCCCTCGCGACCCTCGCGGGCCTCGGCATCATCGCCCGCTAACCACCCTTCGCAATAGCCGGCCCTGGCAGGGCCGGCGGCAGCGCCGAGATGCGCCGCGTCCCTTAGATGGAGCCATTCCATGGTGTCTCTCAACGTTTTTACCCAAGACCCCTTCTCGACGATCCAGTTGACGACGGCCGTCGAGCGCAACCCGTTCCGCCCGACCGGTCTCGGCGAGTTGGGCATCTTCGAGCCCGATCCGATCCGTACCACGGCGTTGGCCGTAGAGCAGCGTCAGGGCAAGCTGGTGCTGATCCCCTTTTCGGATCGCGGCGAAGAGGGTGCCCAGCGCACCACCGAGAAGCGTTCGGCCCGGTATTTTGACGTGCCGCGCCTGATGCATTCGGACACTATCTACGCCAACGAAATCCAGAACATCCGGGCGTTCGGCACCGAAACCGAACTGATGCAGCTCGAAACCGAAGTTGCGCGCCGCCTCAATGGCCCGACCGGCCTCACCAGCAACATCGAATATACCTGGGAATATCAGCGCCTTGCCGCCGTGCAGGGCATGTGCACCGATTACGACGGATCGATCAAGTTCAACTGGTTCGACGAGTTCGGCATCATCCAGGCGACCGAGGTTGGCTTCAATCTCGCGGCGGGCGTGGCGAATTCCCTGCGCCCGCTGTGCAACAGCATCGTTCGCACCATGGCTCGCAAGAGCCAGGGGGCGTTCACGCCGACCACCAAGGTCTATGCGCTGTGCGGTGACGCGTTCTACGACGCCTTCACCAATCACCCCGATGTCATCCGCACCTTCATCAACTGGTCGGCCGCCGCCGATCTGCGCGACAACAGCCAGGGCGCAGCCTTCGGGTCTTTCACCTTCGCCGGAATCACCTGGCTGAACTATCGCGGCTCGGACGACACCACCACCATCGCCGTCGCCAGCGACAAGGTGAAGTTCTTCCCGGTCGGCGCCCCCGGCATCTTCCGTGTGGCCCACGCGCCGGGCGAAAGCTTCGAGTGGGTCAACACCCCCGGCAAGCCGATCTACATCATTCCGATCTTCGACCGCGACCGCCGCGCGTGGTGGAAGATGGAGGCCTATTCCTACCCCCTGCACATCTGCACCCGCCCCGAGGTGCTGCTGTCGGGCCGGTCGGAGGCCTGATCGTGGCGATTGACTGGGACAAGGCTGTTCTTGGCCCGGTCATGGGCGTGTTCGGCGAGCTGGTGCATTACGCGCCGGCCGCCGGCCAGCCTTTCGACATCGCCGACGCCGTGTTCGACGAGGCCTATCGCGAGGTCGTGGTCGAGGACGGCATTCCGGTTTCCTCGGTCACTCCGGTTCTCGGCGTGCGCCTCGCCGCCTTCCTCACCCCGCCCGCGCAAGACGACGCCCTGACCATCGACCGCACCGGCACGACTTACGTGGTCCGTGAGGTGCGCCCTGACAGCCATGGCGAAGCCAAGCTCATGCTCAACTGGGTCACCGGCTGATGTATTCCGAAACCCTGCACCAGATGATCATCGCCGCCATCACGGCAGCCGGGACGCTCGCCGAGACTCGCGTCTATTCGCCCGAGGACTGGCCGCTGACGGGCCTTAAGTTGCCGGCCATCCAGGTCGGTGTCGGCAGCGATCAGAAGACCTCGCGCGGGCGCATTCAGCCACCATCGTTCATCACCACCACCAATATCACCGTCGATTTCAGCGTCGAAGGCGACACCAAGGAACAGGCGCTGGCACGGATTCAGACCCTGCGCGATCAGGTGCAGACCGCCGTCCTGACCGACAACGCGCTGATTTGCGCGATCAACCAATTCTCGTCCGTGGACACGTCGAAACCCTCGGTGACAGCCGAGGGGAAGAGGCATGTCGGCGGAGCCTCCATCGACTTCGCCATGGAATACCCCGAGGACTTCGCGCCGTCGATGGATTGCGTCGCCGTGCCGCTGACCAGCATCGGCATCCACGCCGACCTTGGCAACCGCTTCGATGCGACTGGCACCTATCCGGCCCCGACTGCCCCGCCTTACACCCCCGCCGCCGCCCCGCGCCCCTCCGGCCCCGATGGCCGCGACGAGGCCGCGCTCGACATCCAACTGCCCCAGTAGGAGCCCCGCCATGTTTGTTCGACCCGCACCGGGCCTCGCCATTCGAGACCCGGACCTGAAGGATTTGCTGCCGCCGGAAGGCCGCGAGGTGTCCGAGGAGCAGCCCTATTGGCATCGCCGCCTGCGCGACGGTGACGTGATCCTGGGCTCCGCGCCCGACACCGCTAACCGGAGCGCCTCCGAATGACGATCCCGTTCAAGAACATCCCGGCGGGAATTCGCGTCCCGCTGTTTTACGCCGAGGTTGACAACAGCCAGGCCAATACCGGAACGCTCAACCAGCGCGCCTTGATCATCGGGCAAATCACCTCGGCCGGCACCGCTGTTCCGAACGTCCCCGTGATCAGCCAGGGCGTGGTTGATGCCCAACTTGTCGGCGGCCCCGACTCGATGCTGGCGATGATGGTGGCAGCCTACCGCGCCAACGACAATTTCGGCGAGGTATGGCTGCTGCCGCTGTCCGACGATCCCGGCGCCACCGCTGCGGCCGGCTCCGTCGCCTTCACCGCCGCGCCGACCGCCAACGGCACCGTCTATCTCTATGTGGCCGGCATTCGCTATGCCCTGCCGGTGGTCACCACCCAGACCACCGCGCAGATCGCCACAGCCCTGGCGGCGCTGATCAGCGCCGATGCGACATGCCCGGTCAATGCCACCGCGACGACCAACACCGTCACCCTGACTGCCGTCAACAAAGGCCCGGCCGGCAATGACATCGATTTGCGGCTGAACTATCAGGGATCGCTCGGCGGCGAGGTGTTGCCGACCGGCATTGCCATCACCATCACGGCGATGACGGGCGGCGCCACCGCCCCCAGCCTGACTGCCGCTTTCGCCAATCTCGGCGAGCAGCCTTACGACTTCATCGTCTGCCCCTACACCGACACCACCAGCCTGGACGCGGTCAAGTCGCTGCTGAACGACCAGACCGGCCGGTGGTCGTGGTCGCGTCAGGTTTATGGCCACGCCTTCTCCGCCTATCGCGGTACCCTCGGCGCTCAGACCACCCTCGGCGTGACCCGCAACGATCAGCACACCTCGATCATGGGCTTCTACGACAGCCCGACCCCGTCCTGGCTGTGGGCTACCGCCCTGACCGCCGCCGTGGCCGTCAGCGTCCGCGCCGACCCGGCGCTGCCGCTACAAACCATCGCCCTGCAAGGGGTGCTGGCCCCGCCGCTGCAATCGCGCTTCGTCCTCGGCGACCGCAACACCCTGCTGTATGACGGTATTTCAACCTTCACCGTCGCCTCGGACGGCACGGTGGCGTTGGAAAACGTCATCACAACCTACCAGAAGAACGCCTTCGGCGACCCGGACAACAGCTATCTCGAAGTCGAGACGCTGTTCACCCTGGCCTTCGTTCTGCGCGCCATGCGGTCGATGGTCACCAGCAAATACGCACGCGTGAAACTGGCCGCCGACGGCACCCGCTTCGCCCCCGGCTCGGCCATCGTCACCCCGAAGATCATCAAGGCCGACATCATCGCGAAGTACCGCGAGTTGGAATACGCGGGCCTCGTGCAGCGCACCGACGTCTTCAAGGCCAACCTGATCGTGCAGCAGAACGCTAGTAATCCGAACCGGATCGACGTCCTGTGGCCGGCCATTCTCATCGATCAGCTTCGCGTCTTCGCGCTGCTGGCTCAGTTCCGCTTGCAATAAGGGGCCGCGACCATGGCTGACACGACCAATCTTCTCGCTGGAACCGCGTATTTTTCCGTCGATGGGCAAAGCTACATGCTGGAGGCGAAGGTCTCCTACTGCGTCTCGTCGGTGAAGCGCGAGACGCTCTCCGGCATGAGCGGCGTCGCGGGGTACAAGGAGACCCCGATCCCCGGCTATATCTCCGCCACCCTGCGCGACGCCGCCGGCCTGACCGTCGGCGACTTCAACGCCATGACCAACGTCACCGTCACGGTGCAGTTGGCGAACGGCAAAACCATCGTCGCCTCCAATGCCTGGACCGTCGATAGCCAGGAAGTGGACGCCGCCGAGGCCACCTTTGAAGTCAAATTTGAAGCCATCACCGTCGAGGAGTCCTGATCATGGCCGAGCTGCAAGACGAACTGGTCATTACCCTGCGTAAGCCGGTCAAGCTGGGGGCCGAGATCTACGAATCCCTAACCCTGCGCGAGCCGACCGCCGGCGAGGTCGAGAAGGCGACGGCGGCGGGCGGCGGCCAAAAGTTCATCAACACCCTGGTCGGCCTCGTCGCGGGGGTGCCGCGCCCTGCCATCGACAAGATCGGTGTCCGCGATGTCGCTCAGGCCGGGGACTACCTGCTGGGTTTTATCAACGCTGGCCAGACGACTGGCGAAGTCTGATCGCGCCGTTGACGCGGTTCTATGGCTGGGGGCCGCGTGACGCATGGTCCCTAACTGGAACCGAATTGGCATGGTGGGCCAGCGAGGCCGGATTGATGATGAAGGGAGGTAGCCGTGGCAAATAAGTTCCAGATCGAAGTCACGGCTGCCGACAAGGCTACCTCCGTCATCGACAGGATCAACAAAAAGGTCGGGGACGCCACGAATCGGTTCAGCAAAGCTGGGGCCGGCCTCGGCCTTCCCGATGCCGGGGACTTTTCCAAGATAGGCAAGGGAATCGCCGAGGTCGGCGGCGTTGCTGGTAGCGCGGCGGCGAAGATCGCCTCGCTATCGGCGCCGGTCGCCGAACTCATGGGCGCCGGAACCTTGGCCGGGCTGGTGGCAATGGTCGATAAATGGATGCAGGCCGGGGCGGCCATGACTCGCACCTCGCACATCACCGGGGTGGCGACGGATGATTTGCAGAAGCTGGCGGGGGCCGGGCGTCTGGTTGGTGTCAGTTCCGACACGATGATGAATAGCCTGCACTCGCTCGGCAATGTCATGGAGGCTGCTGAATATAACCGTAATCCGGCCGCGCTAGCCGCTTTCAACGCTCTTCACCTCACGATGCGCCGCACAGCCACCGGCGCGCAGGATTCGGCCGATATGTTCGTGCAGTTGGGGGATGCCGTCAAAAACGGGGTGAACCCGCAGGCGGCCGAGGCGCTCATGTCGATGATTGCAATCCCGCCCGAAGTATACGAGCTGCTGCATCGAGGTTCCGCCGAGATCAAGGCGCTTGAGGACGAGGTGGTGCGGCTCGGCGCCGTTATGTCCCCGGACGCCGTCAACCGGGCCGACCAGTTGGCCGCCGCGCTCAATCGTCTGGGTGTCGCCGCCGATGGTGCCAAGAACAGGCTCATCGACGCCAACACTCATGGGGCGGCGAGTTGGTTCGATAATTTGACGAATATCCTGGTGCACCCGGACGAAGCGGCGGAGGAATTGAAGAAGGCCCGTACCTGGGTGGCGGTCGTCAAAGAGGTCGCCAAGCATGTTGATGCTGGTGTAGGTCTGAATGAGGATTTGAACTCCAAAATTCGCGCGACTCTCCTGCCTAAAATGAATCACGCACCCCTTACCATTGGCGACGCTAACGTCTATACCGCCCGCATGGTCAGGGGCGCCTTGCCTGCGGCTCTCATGACCCCAGCCGCCGCGTCGGCCGACGCCTATGTGGACCGCGTGAACAAGGCCACACCCGGTGGCAGCGGCGATGCCTCGCCGAACCACCATACTCTGGCCGACCGAAACAACAACCCCGGCAACCTCCGCTCCTGGGGCAATTCCCCGGTTGTCAACGGCTATGCCCAATTTCCCGACCAGGAAACCGGCCTCTCCGCCGCTGTCGCCAATCTCATGGCAAAGCGCCAGCACGGCCTGAACACCATCAACGGGATCATCGGCGATCCGACGTGGGGCTGGGCGCCGGCCAAAGATGGCAACAATGTCCCTGCCTACGCCAATACCGTCTCTGGTGCGACAGGAAAGGGGGCGGATGACCCTCTTGACCTGACCGACCGCCAAACCCTGGCTTCGATGATGAAGGGGATCGTCAAGCAGGAGGGCGGCAGCCCGATCAGCGACGAGAAGATTTATGCCGCCGTCGATTCTCGGCTGGCCGGGCAGCAGGGCCAGCAGCCCGCGCAGGGCCAGCCTCAGCATATTGAGGTGACAATCCATAATGCACCCGCTGGCATGACTGCGACTGCTCAAACCAATAGCGGGGCCGTGGGCATGCCCCGCATCAACTACGCCATGCCCACGACGGTGACGCCATGAACCTCCCCAACATCGGCGGCGCTGGGCAGAAACTGCAATCGACGATGACCGGGGCGACCAGCGCCATTGCGCGGCTGGGAGGAGATCTCGGTCTTGCTGGGGGCTCCGGGAATTCATCCACGGCGTGGATGACGAATATGCTCCCGGCGTCCTTCCGGGGCATACGCTTCAACGCGCTCAGCATCGTCAGGGTTGCTGCGCGACGGTACGCCGTCCACGAGTACCCCTTCCGTGATGACGTTTGGGCTGAGAACCTCGGACGTGCCGCCAACCGCTATATCGTTGATGGTTTTTTCGTCAACGGGGGCTTCGGCAAGGGGTATGCCGCCGATCAAATGACGGCGGCATTGGTGACGTGGATCAAGCCGGGGATGGGGCATTTTGTCCACCCGACGCTCGGCACCTTGGCCCTCACCATGCTGGATATGGCGGAAACCCAGAAATGGGAGAATGGGCGGTATGTCGGCTTTCGGGCGTTGTTCGTTGCCACTCCCAAAAGTGCCCCTCAATTCCCCGGCGTGCAGACAAACACGGCCGCCGCCGTCACCGCAGCCGCCACAGCAGCAAAGGCTGCCGCCGCCACTGATTTCCTGACCAAAGCCGCCTCCGCCCTCAAATCCGGCCTTTCCGCCGTCAATATGGCCGTTTCCACCGTCGCCAAATGGGCCAGGGCGGCGCAGAGCCTGATCAACGACGCCACCAACCTGTACAACATGGTCGGCTCGCTGATCGCGCTGCCGGGCCAGTTGGGGCGCTATTTCGGCGGGCGCAGCAAAACCCTCAATGGCAATAGCGTCTCTATTCCTTCGGCCACCTCGGTTACGGCGCTGATCGGCGCCGGGGCGGTCGCGCGCGGGACCTATTCGGCGGCGCAGACCAATCTCGCTGCCGCCGCCGCCAGCCTGACGGCGGGCACGGCGCCCGCGTTCGCGGCTGCGGCACAGGCTTTGGCCGATGCGGTCGCCGCTTCAGCCGTTGATCCAGCCGACGCCGTCCGCCTGCTGACTTCTCTCGCCAGCCCACTCCCGACCGCGCCGACGACGGCAACCCCGACCGGGGTTGCCATGGCGACGATGCAATCCGCGACCGGCGACCTGTTCCGCCGCTCGGCCGTGATCGCCCTGGCCCAGGCATCGTCAACCTATCAGCCGTCGTCCTATGATGACGCAGCCTCTCTGCGGAGCGCCATGGCGGCGCTGATCGAAGCGGAAATCACCATGGCCGGTGACCAAGGCGAGGACGCCACCTATCTGGCCCTGCGGACGCTGCTTGGCGCGGTCGTTCAGGATTTGACGGCACGCGGCGGCAGCCTCGCCAGCGTCGTCACCGTGACCGTCGGCGCGTCACTACCGGCCCTGGCGCTGGCGCAGCGGCTATATCAAGACCCCGGCCGGGCCGGGGAGCTGGTCACACAGGCCAGCCCTCGGCATCCGGCGTTCATGCCGCTGTCGTTCAAGGCTTTGGCGAAGTGACTGGCGTCACGCGAGCGCCTTTTAGAACTGCGGCAAAGACTTTATTTTTGTAAGCGCGGAGTGGATATTCTCAAGCGCAACAAGTATCGCCCCAAGAAATAGAACGGAAACCCAGATGGTCCCGTGAACCAACATAAGCTGTTGTGTTGCTTCCTGACCTGAATTCAGCGGGATCATGGTTAATGCCTGAATCCAATTATAGAGCGCCATCACCACAGCGATAACGGACGCAATAATCTTTACGCCGGATACTATTGCTCCGCTTATAAGGTCGATCATTTGTACGCTCCAATCTTTTTGTCCAAAAACGTGGGGCGCCGCTTTCGCATTTCGGTCATTTTGACTCTGATCTGCCGTGACCAAAGAGGTAGGCGGCAATTTTTCTCAAGGAATTCGCGGAGGTCAATAATCTCCCCAGTTTCTGCATCAGCTAGCGCAGAGATATTGTCTCCTCGAAATGTTCTTGGCGCCTTGGCCTTATGGCAGTACGCGGACCAATAAATCGTTCCTTCTTGATCAATTACTATATCGTTTACGGTGATATGTCTTGATGACCCCGGAGAAGACCCGCCACTGTAAGTTATGATGATGTCGAACGGAGTTGATGGGGTGGCCCGAAATTCGGCGCGGTCACGCAGCCATTCATCTTCTTGATCGTTAGTTGTGTGATCCGATTGCGCCGGTTGTTTGCCGACTTCCTTGTGCTTCCTCGACCTGACCGCGCCGCCGGAAAGAGCAAAAACCCCAACTAAGAATAGCGCAAACCATACAATCGCAAGAAGCGTGGTTCCCATCTGACCCTCCCGTGCAGAAAGTCAGAGACTGTGCCACCGGTACAATCGGGAGTCGAGTCATCCACGCAATTTGGCACCACCTTCGATGAATTCGACGCCGGCCGCCTCAAGGGCGCTCCGGATGGTCGAAAGCGTCTTCGCTGTGGCAGCGGGAATGCCATCAACGGCTTCGAGTCGCTGCACTGTGTTGAGGCCGACATTGGCGTGTTCAGCCAATTCTCTGGCGGACCAACGCACGAGTGCGCGACCAGCACGTATTTGAGCACCGGTCAGCATGGGGCGTTTTTCACCAAAGATAATGCAATTTGGTTGATGTATGGCTCTCTCATGGGGTAATTTACACCATGAGGTGATGCGCGGCAAGGCGCGTCGCTTCCGGCAGCAGGGCAACGGTTTGGCGACCGCCCTGCTGCCGGCCTCGTCGCCGAGACGGACCGAACATCCGCGCCGACGGCTCGTCACCAACGGCTTTACAGGAGCCATCAATGACCGCCCAGAAAATGCACCATCCCGCGCCGGCTTACAACGGTACCGAAGTCCGCGACAATTCTATCAACGGGGAGGGTAATGAATGAACGCCATCGCTCCCATCTCCGTCACCGACATCAACACCACCGTCAGCCACGACCCGCGCATTTTGGATGTTCGCGTTGCTGCCCGCCTTGGCTATGAGCGGCCAGCCGATATCCGCGAGTTGATCGAGCGCAACGCCGATGAACTGGCGACCTACGGGGAGGTTTTCCGTACGGTACGGAAAACTGGTTCCAAGGGTGGCCGCCCCGGTAAAGAGTTCTGGCTGAACGAAGCCCAGACGCTCCTCGTCTGCATGTTCAGCAAGACCGACGCCGCCGCCACCGTCCGCAAGGAAGTGATCGAGGTCTACATGGCCTATCGCCGCGCCGCGCTGTCGGGCGACCTGCCCGCCAGCATCGAGAACTCTCCGCATGTCCAGAATGCGCGGCGGATTCTGCAAGAAGAGCGCGAGGCCGTCGCCGAGGAGCGGACACGGACGGCCCAGCGCAAGGCCGAAGCCATGGCCATCCGCGAGAAGCGGCTGCTGGTCAAGGACTGCAAGGCGATGCACGGCCCGCAGAAGGCCCAGGCCCTGGCCGTCAAGCTGGGCCTATGGACCGATGTCGGCATGCCGGAGTTGAACGTCACCAAGCCCGAGCAGCACCAGCTCGGCTTTCCCACGGCCACCCTGCGCGACGGCATGGCCTTCTTCGTCGTCGGCGGCAAGGTGGTGACTGTCGATACCGCCGATACCGCCCTGAAGGACCAGGACGAGGCGATGGTGGTGCGCAACTGGAGCGCCCGGCCGCAGATGCCGTTCGTCTCCAAGGTCTGCGTGATCCAGAACTACGGCGACCGCCCGGCGCAAAACGCCATCGCCCATCTGCCCGCCGAGCGGATGCTGGGCACTCAAGTCGCCACACACCGTGAATGCCGCATCCTCGGCCGCGTGCTGGCGGTCGAGACTCTCGACTAACCGCACCGCGCACCATTTTTCAGCCTTCAAGGCCGCTCCTCACCGGGCGGCCTTTTTCTTTGGGGTTTCCCGATGACCGACTTCCCCGACGACCTGATCCTGCGCATCAACGGCCAGGAGATTTCCGGCTGGCAGGGAATCCGCGTCACCACCGGTTGCGAGCGCCTGCCCAGCGATTTCGAGGTGTTGCTGACCGAACGCTACCCCGGCGAGGTCGATGCATTGCTCGTCCAGCCCGGCGACCGGGTTGAGGCGATGATCCGCAAGGACGCGGACACGACCGACCGGATTTTGACCGGATTTATCGACCGCTATACCTCCAGCATCGACAAGCACGCCCATTCGGTCCGCATTTCCGGGCGCAGCAAATGCCAGGACCTCGTCGATTGTTCGGCGATTTGGTACAGCGGGCAAATCAACGCCACCTCGGCCTTCGATATCGCCACCAAGCTGGCGGGGATCTTCGACATCACCGTGGATGGAGACCCGGCAACTGAAATCGCCGAGGGCGGCGTGATCCCGCAGATCAACATCATGTGGGGCGAAACGCCATTCGAGATCATCGAGCGGATCGCGCGGTTCCGCCGCATGCTGGTCTATGACACCCCGGACGGAAACCTCAAGCTCTCGCGGGTCGGCACCATCAGCCAGGATTGCGGATTCGAGGAAGGCATCAACGTCGAGCGGGCGCAAATCACCTATTCGATGGATCAGCGCTACAGCGAATACATCACCCGCACCCTGACGATGTCGAAGTTCGAGGATTCTTCCATCGGGGTGTACAGCGACGTGCAGGGTTATTTTCACGACGCTGGGGTCAAGGCGAAGACCGGTTTCGACGGAAACCCGCGCTTCCGGCCGAAATTCATCATCGTCGAGAACGGCGGCAAACAGGGGCCGGAAATCGCCCGGCAGCGCGGCGAATGGGAAGCCGCCCGCCGCTTCGGCCGTTCGGCACAACTGCACCTCACCACCAGCACATGGCGCGATGTCGGCGGCAATCTATGGACGCCGAACAAGCTGGTCCATCTCGACCTTCCCTCCCTCAAGATCGTCGATAAAACCTGGATCATCTCGGAAGTGACGTTCCGTCGCGACGAAACCGGCACCCATGCCGACCTCACCATCATGCCGCCCCAGGCCTTCGAGCCGCAGCCGACGCTGATGCAGCCGGTGATGGCCGAGATTACCGAAGGACAGGGCCAACCGAACGGGAAACCGCAATGATCCACGGAGCGCTCGACCGGCTGTTCCGCCGCGTCATGATGATGGTCTGCCCCTGCCGCCTGACCACCGCCACCGATACCGGCCCTGCGCAGATGTGGCAGATCGACCTCGGCGACGGGGAAATCCGCGACAACATCCCGCGCCTGGGCGAATGGGGGCTGTCGTCGCTGCCGCCGGCTGGGTCTGACGGCCTCGCGATCTATATCGGCGGCGACCGCTCCAATGGCGCCGTCATTGCCACCGGAAACCAGGGCGCTCGCATGCGGGGTCTGAAATACGGCGAAGTGGCCATCCATGACGACCAAGGCCAGTCGGTCTACATCACCCGCTCCGGCATCGTCATCAACGGCGGTGGCAAGCCAGTCACGATCACCAACACGCCCAAGGTCCGAGCGGAAACGCCGCGCCTAGAGGTAACGGGCGACATCATTGAAAATTGCGATACCCAGACCAACACGGTGGCCCAAATGCGCGCTCTGTATGACGCCCATACCCACGGCGGCATCCTGCCGGGCGGCGGATCGACCACCACGCCGAGCAACCATCAATGACCGACATCGCAACCCTCTGGTCACCCGCCGAAGGGCGCGGCGATTGGGCCATCTCCGGGGCCGACCTGCAAAGCGGCGACGATCTGGTGACAGCCGTTCTGGTTTCTCTTTTCACCGATGCGGCGGCTCGGCCCGATGACGTGATCCCCGATGGCACCACCGACCCGCGCGGCTGGTGGGGTGACCTGGGCGAAGATGTCCCCATCGGCTCCCGGCTGTGGCTGCTCGATCGCTCCAAGGCCACCGCCGAGGTACTGCTCAAGGCCCGCGACTACATTATCGAGGCGCTGCAATGGCTGGTCGATGATGGCGTGGTCGAGTCGTTCGACATCGCCACCGAATGGACCACGCCGACCATGCTCGGCGCCCGCGTCGTCGCCCACAAGGGTGACGCGACCCTGACCTGGGTCTGGCAAGGATTCTGACATGCCCTTTACCCGCCCGACGCTGTCCGACCTGCGCAATCAGGTCGCGCAGGACATTGCTGCGGCCGCGCCCGGCACCGACGCGCTGTTGCGCTTTGGCAACCTGAAGACCACCGGCAACGCCCAGGCCGGCCTTGCCCACCTGCATTACGGCTATCTGGACTGGATCGCCCTGCAGTCCAATCCGTTCACCGCGACCGACGAATTCCTCGAGGCCTGGGCCGGGCTGGTTGGCATCATTCGCAAGTCGGCGACCTCGGCGGCTGGCATCGTGCAATTTACCGGCGCGCCCGGCGTCGATATCCCCGTTGGGACCGCCCTGGCGCGCGGCGATGGCGTCGCCTTCATCACCACCACGGACGGAGTCGTCAACGGGGCTGGGGTGGCGTCTGTCGCTGCCGTAGCCGTAGCCGACCCCACCGGCCTGACTGGCGCTTTCGGCAACTGCCCTGCCGGCACGGTGATGAACATCGGCGCCGCCATCTCCGGCGCGCAGTCGAGCGGGGCTGTCACCACCGCCTTCATCGGTGGCGCCGATCTGGAGACGGACGATTCGCTACGCAGTCGCATGCTTGCCCGCTACCAGGCACCGCCGCAGGGCGGCTGCCAGAACGACTATCTCGGCTGGGCGCTGGCGGTGCCGGGCGTGACGCGGGCCTGGGTGGCACCCAATGGCTTCGGCGCCGGGACGGTCGTCGTCTATGTGATGCTCGACGTCTCCGAGGCGGCCTATGGGGGATTTCCTCAAGGCTCGAATGGCGTGGCAACTGCAGACACTCGCGGCACGGCGGCGACCGGCGACCAACTGACCGTCGCCAATGCCATCCTGCCGGTACAGCCGGTGACGGCTCTGGTCTACGCCTGCGCCCCTATCGCCAACCCCGTCAACTTCACGATTTCAGGTCTGTCCGGAGCATCGGCAGCGACAAAGGCGGCGATTGCGGCGGCCATCACCGGAGCCTTTATCCTTTATGGCGCTCCGGGCGGAACGGTTGACCTGTCGGTCATCGAAACGGCCATCGCCCTCATCACAGGTACCGCTCCCTTCGTGATCACCTCCCCGACCGCGAACATCGCCAGCGCAGCCGGCGCGCTCCCCACGCTCGGAACCGTCACCTACATCTGAGGCTGAGCCATGCCCGCACCGGCCCATTCCGCCGCAAATTATCTGTCGGCGCTGCAATCCCTCATGCCCAGGGGCCGTATCTGGCCGCGTGAGCCCGACGCCACCATGACGGCGGTTCTGTCGGGCCTAACGCCGGTCTATGAGCGCCAGAACGCCCGCGCAAACGCCTTGCTCGTCGATGCCTTTCCGGCCACCGCCTATGAACTGCTGCCGGAATGGGAATCGACGCTGGGCCTGCCTGATCCCTGCGCAGGGGCATCGCCGACCCTGGCTGCTCGTCGTGCCCAGGTCGTCGCCCGGCTGACGGGTCTCGGCGGCCAATCCGTCGCCTACATGATCGCCTACGCCGCCAACCTCGGCTACGCGATCACCATCACCCAATTCGCCCCCGCCCGCGTCGGTCAAAGCCGCGTCGGCATGCCGCTCAATGGACCGGCCTGGGCGCATGCATGGCGGGTCAATTCCCCCCTGAACACCGTGCGTCAATCCCGCGTCGGGTCGGCCGCCGCAGGCGAGCCGCTGGCGTCGTGGGGCAACGCCGTATTGCAGTGTGAGCTGGGTGAAATCGCCCCGGCCCACACCACCATCATCTTCGCTTACACCTAAGAGGCCCCCATGTATCGCATTGACGATCCGTCCGCCGCCGCGACGCTTCCGGTGCCGGAAGCCGCCCTTACAGAAGGGTTTTGGACCGAGGGAAATCCTGCCGCCGGCACGCCGGCCACGCTCGAGCGGGCGAGCTGGTTCAACATGGTTCAAGAGGAGCTGGTTAGCATTGTCACGGCCGGCGGAATTACCCGTAGCAAGGTCGTTTACAATCAAGTGCTCCTCGCTCTGAAAAAGCTCTTCCAGGCGGCGGCTTCCATAAATTCCAAGACCACGCTTGCGAGCTATACCTATGCCGTCACCGATCTCAACGCGCTGGTGCGTCGTTCCAATGGCGGCGCGGCGATGACCGACATATTGCCGGGCTCTACAGCGGGAGTGATGCCGGTTGGCTGGGTAACAACCTCCGTCAATAACGATGCGACAGCCTCGATCACCATCACCGTTGGTGCCGGCGGTGGTCAAATCGACGGAGGGGCGTCCGTGGTGGTCCCTCCCGGTAAAAGCGTGACGATTTCCTCCGATGGAACAAATTACTGGAGCGGCGGCATCGCCACGCTCGGGGCGACTCCCCCCGGCGAGGTGGCTCATTTCGCCGGAACGACCGCGCCGGCCGGCTGGTTGACCGCCAACGGCGCGCTGGTCTCGCGCACCACCTATGCCGCGCTGTTTGCCGCCATCGCGCCGTCGCTGGGCGCCTGCACGATTTCCATCGCCGCCCCGGCGGTGGTCACCTTCGCGTCGCATGGCCTCGTCGCCGGCAGCCCGGTGTCGTTCGAGACCACCGGCGCCCTGCCGACCGGGTTGACGGTCGGGACGACTTATTACGTGCTGGCGGCCGGGCTGACCGCCAACAGCTTCGAGGTTTCGACGACGGTCGGTGGCGCGGCTGTCGTCACCACCGGCGCGCAGTCTGGCGTGCAGACGTTGAGGCCGGTGCCCTTTGGTCCAGGCGACGGCGCGACCACCTTCGGCTTGCCCGATCTGCGCGGCGTGTTTGTGCGCGGTGTCGATGCCGGGCGCGGGCTGGATGCTGACCGCGCCGGGGTTTTTGGCTCCTACGAGGCCGACCAATTCGCCAGCCACAGCCACGATGCCGGTTGGGTCCAGACCGCCGCATCCTCAACAACCGCATGGTCCTGGTACGGCGGCAATACCGGCCGCTACACCGGCACCGCCGGCGGCACAGAAACGCGCGGCAAGAACGTCGCCTTGCTCACCTGCATCAAATACTGAGGGGCCTGACCATGGACATTTATCACTACGATCCGGCGACCGGGGCCTTGACCGGGGTGGCGCAAGCCGAGGCCAGTCCGCTTGAGGACGACGTTTGGCTGATCCCCGCCAACGCCACCAGCGTGGCGCCGACGGCGGCGCAGCCCTTGACCTGTCCCGTGTTCGACGCGGCGGCCAAGACTTGGTCGCTGGTGCCCGACTATCGTGGCCAGCCCGCCTGGAGCACCACCACGGCGCTGCCGGTGGCGGTCACCGAACTGGGAAAAACGCTGGCCGACCTCGGCCTGACCGCCGTGGAGCCGCCGGCCGGGCCGGTCAAATGGGACGGCGCCGCGTGGCAGCCGGATGCCGTCGCCATCAAGGCCGCCCACAACGCCCCCATCCTGGCGCAAATCGCCGCCCTCGATGTCTTCGTGCCGCGCGGCCTCGAAGATGCCATCGCCGCCTATGGCTGGGACGTGACCAAGCTGCCGGCGGTCCAACAGGAGCGGTTGGCGCAGAAGGCAGCCTTGCGGGCGCAGCTTCAGGCCTGACCGCCGTCCAAATCATCCCGACCACGGCCGCCGCGAGCGGCCTTTTTCATGCCCGAAAGGAGCCGCAATGGCTGCCAAAGAAACCGTCGACCTCGCCATTGGGGCCACCGCCGTCGCTGCGCCGTGGTGGTGGGAGGCGTTCTCCCAACTCGTCAATGTGTGGGTTCCGCCCGTCGTCGCCATTGCCGGCCTGCTGCTGATGATTCTCGCCGTCATCGAGAAGTGGCGGGCCATCACCCGACCGTCTGAATGCCCCATGTCTTGCGAGGACGAAATCAAATGACCGACATCACCTTCACCGGCCCCGCCACCAAGCTCGACCCGGACGACATCGCCCGCGCCGCGCAGACGTTGGGCTGCGACCCCGCCGCCGTCGCCGCCGTTTGCCACGTCGAGTCCAGTGGAGGCGGTTTCCTCCCTGACGGCAGGCCGAAAATCCTCTTCGAGGCGCAGACCTTCCATCGCCTGACCATGAGCCGGTGGGACAGCGCATATCCCGGCATTTCGTCGCCGCATTGGGACCGATCGCTCTACGGCGCGCCCGGCGGCCATCAGTACGACCGACTGGCCTCCGCCATGCAGCTTGACCAGTCGGCTGCGCTGCAATCGGCGTCGTGGGGCCTGTTCCAGATCATGGGCACCAATTATGGCCGCTGTGGCTTCGTGAGCATCGAAGCTTTCGTCGACGCCATGGTCGCCGGGGAGGGTGAGCATCTGGACGCCTTTGTCGGCTTCATCCGCTCCGACACGCGGCTGCTGGCGGCGATCCAGGGCCAGGATTGGCCGACCTTCGCCCGGCTCTACAACGGGCCGGCTTATGCCGAGAATCAGTACGACACGAAGCTCGCGGCTGCGTTCGACGCGGCGCACAGCCTGGAGGCTTGACCATGGCCGATGATCCCGACGACCTCGACATGTCCAACTGGGCCGACGGCATGGAGGATCCAGGATGGCTCGCGGTGATCGGCTCCGTGCTGGTTCTGGTCGGCCTGATTGCGGTGCTGGTCGCCCTCCGGTCGCTCCGGATCATCTGACCGTGGTCCCGCTCACCAAATCCCCCGCCGAAATGGCAACCGCCCTGGCGCTGGCTGCGCTGGTGCTCGCTCGGAGGCGCTGAAATGTCTCTCGCTTTCCTGTCCAAACTCTTTCGCAAGGATTCCCCCATGTCCAATACCGATCCGAACGCCCCGGCCGCCACCACGCGCACTCTCGATGTGGTGCGCGCCAACATCACCGCCGCCAAGGTGGCCGACGAAGCCGCGCAGACCGCGCTCGACGCGGCCACGCTGGTCAAGCAGCAGTCGGCCGACGCCCTCAAGGCGCTGGTGGCCGAGGGCCGTAGCATTCTCGACGCGGCCAATGCCGAGTTCAGCGCCATCGAGTCCAGCATTGCCGGCACCGTCGCCAAGGTCGAGACCGCTGTCGCGGATGTCGTGACGAGCGTCGAGACTGCCGTCGTGGGTGATCCCGCGCCCGTCGAAACCGTGGCCCCGGCGGCGCCCGTCGTCGCCCCCTGAAAGGACCGCGCCATGACCGACATTCTCACCCAAGGCCTGGGCGTGCTCGAACAGGTCGCGCCGACTCTCGCCACCATGATCGGCGGCCCGCTGGCCGGTACCGCCGTCTCCGCTCTGGAAGGTGTCTTTGGCCTCACGCCGACAGGAGACAAGGCGGCGGCGCTGACCGCTGTGGCGGCTGCCACGCCCGACCAGTTGCTTGCGGTCAAGGCGGAGAACGACAGACACGCCGAGGCTATGGCGAAGATGGGACTCGACACCGCATCGCTGACCTTCAATGACCGCGACAGCGCCCGCAAGCGCGAGGAGGAGGTGAAGGACTGGACTCCGCGCGCCCTGGCATTTGTTGCCATTGGGACGTTCGTCGCGATGGTCGCCTACGTGATGGCGGGGCACATGAACATGGATGGTAGCGCCGCCGCCGTGTTTGGAACCGTCATCGGTTATGTGTCGAGCAAGGCCGACCTGGTCTTGTCCTATTACTTCGGTTCGAGCGTGGCGGCCGACCAGCAGGCCTCGGCGTTTCGCAAGCAGTGGGTGGCATCGAAATGACTGTCGCCCTTATCGGCCTGACGGCCCTCGTCATTGGCGGAACTCTCCGCCATCTCCAGGGCGGCCTTGATGCCCAGTTCGGCCTGCACCGCTGGCAGGTCGTCGTCGGTTATGGGCTGCTCTCCATGCCCGCCGCCTACTCCTTCTGGGGCTTGCCGCTGTTCGGGGTGCCGCAGTTGGCGCTGCTGAAAGCCTGTGCCATGGCGGCGTTATTCGTGGCCGACATGCTGCTGAGCCAGGATTTCAGCAAACCGTGGAAGGTGCTGTGGCGATTCGGCGCGGCCCCGGTGCTGGTGGACCTGCTGACTGGCTGGTGGTCGGCCGTGCTGGTCGGCGGCATCCTGGCCGTCGGCACCTGGGCGCTCAAGAAATGGGGGCCGTTCATCCCGCTTTGGCACCCGATCTTCGATGGCTGGGAAGCGTGGTGGGAAGTGATGATCGGCGGCGTCACCGGCGCGGCCTGGGCGTTGGCGCCGCTGTTGGGTGGGTAGGCCGGCAGTCGTCAAGGATTTCTTGATGGGTGGGTTGCGCGGCGGCGCTTTTCCGCCCCGCCACCCTCTCTCAATCTACGGTCGGCCGCACGATGCGGCGCCAATGAGTAATGACACTCCCGCAGCCGCCGTTAAGAAAGGCGTTGGGGGCTCCATCGGAGAACATTGGCACCCACCCATCTCGCCAAATGACGACAGCGCAATTCTGGCGGTTGTTCATCACCAAGAACTGTTCATTACCTGCGTTCTTTGGAGGTTCACCCTCTACCCAGTCCATGGCTCAAGTGCTCCACTTAGATGTCGGTGTGCAGGGCTTCTTTCCCTGCTTGAATACGAGCCCAACAAGTAGGGCAAATCCATTCGCCATTTTTGAAGGCCCAACCAGCCTTCTTCGCATCGCGAGCAAGGAACCGATGGTTACGGATCGCCGACTGTTGGGTGTTCCCGGCCATTTCCATGGGTCCGTTATTCTCATCGGACCAGCACGGCTCGTCCGGGAAAATGATCTTGTGTTCCGACCTGTAATCGCAGCGGATTTCCATCCACACGGCCATGATCCGCTCCTTACAGGTCCGCCGGCCATGGCGACGGCATCGCGGATGGTTCCGCGAGTGCGGGCGATCTCGACCACGTCGGCATCGTCTCCGCCAGCGGTAGGCTCGCTGGCCTCAATGACCCACCCACCGTTGCGCTGTGGCGAGATGGCCCAACGGCCAGACTCGATCAGGTCGAGAATTTGCGCGTCAGTCAGTTTGCTCGGCATGACGGCTCCCTGGTGTCCTTGGGGTTACTCAGCAGCGCGGGCAGCCGCAGCCACAGAGCGCAAAATGTCCACTTTGGCGGCGGTGACGTAGACGGCGATATTGTCGGCCATGTCTTCGGCGCGGGTCAACGCAGCGCGCGCGGACTGCTCCAGGCTATCAGCCTGCGCATCAAGCGCAGCAGCAAACTTCGCGATATCCATCCTCATCTCCCCCCTCTGTAATCAGGCGTCGAACCCGACGCAAATTGCATCT